>CAZTOF010000543.1:0-8099 GCA_964615515.1 uncultured Gemmatimonadaceae bacterium | reverse complement strand
CTACGAGATCGGGATCCGTGGCGACACGACATGGCGGCGGCATGTGGAACTTCCTCCCGTCCCCATCCCTGCCGAGGTACTCGCGGAGGCGGTCGAGCAATTGGTAGAGAGCATCACTGCGTCTCCCGCACCTGGAGCGGTATTGGCCGGGTTGCCGTTGGACACGCTCAGACGCATGGCCCGGGACGCGCTCCACCTTCCTTCGCACCGTCCGCCGGTGACTCGCGCGGTCGCGACCGCTTCCGGTGAACTCTGGCTCCGCTCGGCGGAGCCCTCCGACACGCTGGTTGTGTGGTACTCCATCAAGCGTGGGGACACGAACCGCCCACTGCGGCGAATTCTCTTGCCTGGGTGGTTTCGCCTCTCGGACGCGACCGACACGCACGTCTGGGGAGTTCGCCACTACGAGGGTGGCGCGGCCCGGGTGCTGGGGCGCAGGCTTTCTGGTGCCTCGCGGGCGGTACGCCGCCAATCACGAGAAGAAAACCACTGAGAGGACAATCTGGAGCAGCGAGAGGACATTGCCGGACGCCTTAGGAGTACCGATCTTGAATTGAATTGAAACTGGCCGATATCGGTAGGAACCAGTCAAGCGCGAGAGCGGTGCAGACCCCGGGAGGATATCCTTGGACTGGAGGGAAGAGAGAGCTGGCTTCTGGCAAAGATGCCTGAAGGCATATCGGAATGCCATGCTCGAAGTCGCGAGGAAGTATTCCGGGAGCGTGATTGGGGCCGAGGACATAGTCCAGGACGCGGTGTTGGTTGCGCTACGACGGTTCGACGACATCCGGGACGAAGCAGAGCTGGGACCATTGCTGTTGGGGATCACCAGGAACGTGGGACGCCAAGTCGCGAAGAAGCGGGGGCGGCAGAAAGCGCTTCGCGACAAGCACTTGGTCCGGGACACCGGACCCCGGGATCCTCAGGCGCTGCCGGACGAGTCCGACCAAAGGCTCGATTCGGTGTTTCGAGTGGCCCGGTCGCTGCCCGAATCGCAGCGGGAAGTCCTGCACCAACGGTTGCTGGGCTTTTCGTACAAGGGAATCGCCGCACGCGTAGAGAAGAGTGAGGGTACTGTCAGGTCATATTTCTATTGGTACGGGAACGACGGCCTCTGTGCGCCAGAGACAGTCGAGTTTGACGTTTGGCTGGACGGGGATTATGTACTGAAGTACGCAGACACCTCTCGCATTACGGCCTGTACCATCGCTGCCTGCGCCGCTCATCCTCGTTCCGTTCCATACCAATAATCACCAGAACCGCCAGAATGGAAATCGGCCAGAATGCCCATATGGCGTAAACCCCTACGACCGCCTCGATCGTGGCTGCCGTGTCGGGCAAGAAGGTGCGCTCGTCGCCGATGCCTCGAGCTTCACCCACTCGCTCAGGCCTGCCGCGCGGCCAGGCGGGCGTAGCGGAGCGCGTCGGCGACGGTGTAGCACCCGGCCGTGTTCGGCAGGAGGAAGAACTCCGCCGGATCGAGGTGGTGCAGAATGCCCTCCTCCACCCCTCGGTCCAGGTTGACGCGCCGAACCGCCACCGTCACCATCTCGGCACCGCTCGCACGGATCGTGGCGACCATCTTGGCGCTGCTGCGGTACTTGCCCGTCCCCACGATCAGACGCGAGGCGGTCGCGCGCGAGGATCCGGCGGTTGTGCTCGACGACCACCATTGCGGGCTCCACACCGAGCTCGGCCAGGAGACCTGCGACGCTCAGCCCCTGGGCCACGGCTCGCTCCTCGCCGTTCAGCACGATCTTCAAGCCACCTGCTGGGGTCTCGTCAGCGTCACTCCCGTTGGGAACCGCTGCGCGTTTGTCTGGGTCGTTGCGCATAGGTCTACGCCCGGAATATGATGAAGTAGTCGACGCTCCAACAGGGGGACCAGCTGGAGGTCTGTCGGCCGTCGCGCGGCCGCCCAGCTACTTGCGCATGGGCGAAACGCAAGGCTATATTGGCGGTACCTAATCGACCCGCCAACAGGAGGCGTGCCATGTCTGTTGATTATCACCACCGGGATACTCATCGCCACCGAACGAGCGGCGCCCTCCACCTCGCCCTGGGCGTCTGCGTCTTGGTCGCGGTCGCCGCCTGGGTGATCGGGTGCGCCGAGTCCCAGCCGCCAGTTGCAGTCGGGGATATACCGGAGCTGACGGTGTACGTCGACAGCACCGAGTCGGTCGATATCGCGGGGTACTTCAGCGACCCTGACGGAGATGTCCTCACGTACGCGGCCATCACGTCGGGCAACGGGGTGGCGACGGCGTCCGTGTCGGAGAGCGTGGTCACGGTGAGCGGCGTGTTGGAGGGTACCGACACAGTGAAGGTGACCGCGACCGACCCGGACGGGCTTTCGGCGATGCAGGTATCTTCGGTGATCGTCGGCCTCACTGACCGGCAAGTGTTGGAGATTCTGTACGACGAACTGGGCGGCGACAACTGGAGGGACAACACGGGCTGGAAGACCGACAAGCCGTTGGACGAGTGGCACGGGGTGAACACGGATGCGGACGGCCGGGTTGATACGCTGTTTCTCTGGGGCAATTCGCTGACGGGCGCGATCCCCCCGGAGCTGGGCGACCTGTCGAATCTCGAATATCTGGATCTCGGCAACAATTCCCTGTCCGGCGAGGTTCCGCCGGAGCTGGGCGACCTATCGAATCTCGAGTGGCTGTATCTCGGCCACAATTCGCTGACCGGCGAGATTCCGCCTGAGCTGGGCGACCTGTCGTATCTCTACGCGTTGTATCTCAACAACAGTCAGCTGACCGGCGAGATTCCACCCGAGCTGGGCGAGCTGTCGAATCTCGAATACCTGGGTCTCGGCGGCAATTCGCTGACCGGCGAGATTCTGCCGGAGCTGGGCGACCTGTCGAATCTCGAATGGCTGCTGCTCAACGACAATCAGCTAGCCGGCGAGATTCCGCCGGAGCTGGGCGACCTGTCGAATCTCGAGTTGCTGCGGCTCCACAACAATCAGCTAACCGGCGAAATTCCGCCAGAGCTGGGCGACCTGTCGATTCTATCTTGGTTGTCTCTCAACGACAATCGGCTAACCGGCGAGATTCCGCCGGAGCTGGGTGACCTGTCGAATCTCACTAGGTTGTATCTCAACGACAATCAGCTAACTGGCGAGATTCCGCCAGAGCTGGGCGACCTGTCGATTCTCAGAGATCTGTATCTCAACAACAATCAGCTAACCGGCGAGATCCCGCCGGAGCTGGGCGACCTGTCGAGTCTTACCACGCTGTACCTCAACGACAATCAGCTATCGGGCGCGATTCCGCCAGAGCTGGGCGACCTGCGGCTCGGAGATCTGTATCTCAACGACAATCAGCTAACCGGTGAGATTCCGCCAGAGCTGGGTAATCTGCCGTATCTCCAGAGTTTGTATCTCAACGACAATCAGCTTACCGGCGAGATTCCGCCCGATTTCCTCAATTTGTCGCTGTGGTGGTTCCATTGGAACGACAACGACGGCCTTTGTGCGCCGAACACTAGCGAGTTCGACGAATGGCTGGACGAAATGCTGGAACGGAGCGGCCCGAGGTGCGATTGAGGGGAGGATTGGCTGTGCCGGATCGGAGCTGGCGGACAAGCTCGTGGGGGCGGGCGGGTAGTGTAGGCCATGACGGCGAAGCCCTCGCCGACCAGCTGCCGGGCCGCCTCGATCGTGGCTGCCGTGTCGGGCAGGAGGGGTGCGCTCGTCGCCGATGACCTCGAGCTTCACCCACTCGCTCAGGCCTGCGGCGCGGCCCAGCCGGGCGTAGCGTAGCGCGTCGGCGACGGTGTAGCACCCAGCCGTGTTCGGCAGGAGGAAAAACTCCGCCGGATCGAGGTGGTGCAGAATGCCCTCCTCCACGCCTCGGTCCAGGTTGACGCGCCGAACCGCCACAGTCACCATCTGGGCACCGCTCGCACGGATCGCAGCGACCATCTCGGCGTTGCTGCGGTACCTGCCCGTCCCCACGATCAGGCGCGAGGCGAAGGTCCTGCCTCCGATGACGAAATCCCCGTCGACCACGGTTGTGCCGAACACCTACCCGCCCCCCACGAAGTGAACGACCTCGAGGACGTCGGCCTCGCTGACCGGAGTGGCGTTCACCACAACCGTCCGCCGCCTCACTGAGCGGCGAGTCTACGAGTCTAGAAGTGTAAACTATGATTTACATTATGTAACCTAGAGATTACCATGCGGTCGCTCGGAAGACGCCGACCCTCGGTGCCGACAGCGGTGAAACGCCGGACTGGAGGTTCTGTCGGCCGCCGCGCGGCCGCCCAGCTACTTGCGCATGGGCGAAACTCAAGGCTATATTGGCGGTACCTAATCGACCCGCCAACAGGAGGCGTGCCATGTCTGTTGATTATCACCACCGGGATACTCATCGCCACCGAACGAGCGGCGCCCTCCACCTCGCCCTGGGCGTCTGCGTCCTGGTCGCGGTCGCCGCCTGGGTGGTCGGGTGCGCCGAGTCCCAGCCGCCAGTCGCAGTCGGGGATATACCGGAGCTGACGGTGTACGTCGACAGCACCGAGTCGGTCGATATCGCTGGGTACTTCAACGACCCTGACGGAGATGTCCTCACGTACGCGGCCATCACGTCGGGCAACGGGGTGGCGACGGCGTCCGTGTCGGAGAGCGTGGTCACGGTGAGCGGCGTGTCGGAGGGTACCGACACAGTGAAGGTGACCGCGACCGACCCGGACGGGCTTTCGGCGATGCAGGTATCTTCGGTGACCGTCGGCCTCACTGACCGGCAAGTGCTGGAGGTCCTGTACGACGAACTGGGCGGCGACGGCTGGACCGACAACACGAACTGGAAGACCGAGAAGCCGCTTGACGAGTGGGACCGGGTGAGCACCAATGCGGACGGCCGGGTTGATACGCTGAATCTCGGCTCCAATTCCCTAACCGGCGAGATCCCGCCCGAGCTGAGGTACCTGTCGAATCTCGAATACCTGAGTCTCGCCTTGAATGAGCTGACCGGCGAGATCCCGCCCGAGTTGGGCGACCTGTCGAATCTCGGATACCTGAGTCTCAGCTGGAATGAGCTGACCGGCGAGATCCCGCCCGAGTTGGGCGACCTGTCGAGTCTCGAATACCTGCTTCTCCGCGTCAATTCGCTGACCGGCGGGATTCCGCCGGAGCTGGGTGACCTGTCGAATCTTGAGTGGCTGAATCTCAGCTGGAATGAGCTGACCGGCGAGATTCCATCGGAGCTGGGCGACCTGTCGAGTCTTATCGACCTGGATCTCGGCGCCAATTCGCTGACGGGAGCGATCCCGACCGAGCTGGGCGACCTGTCGAATCTCGAATATCTGGGTCTCAGCGTCAATTCACTGACCGGCGAGATTCCGCCGGAGCTGGGCGACCTGTCGAGTCTCGAAACCCTGTCTCTCAGCGACAATTCACTGACCGGCGAGATCCCGTCGGAGCTGGGCGACCTGTCGAGTCTCGAATCCCTGTATCTCGGCGCCAATTCGCTAACCGGGGAGATTCCGCCCGAGCTGGGCGACCTGTCGAATCTCGAATATCTGGGTCTCAGCGTCAATTCACTGACCGGCGAGATTCCATCGGAGCTGGGCGACCTGTCGAATCTTGGGTGGCTGCGGCTCGCCGACAATCAGCTGACCGGCGAGATTCCATCGGAGCTGGGCGACCTGTCTAGTCTCAAATACCTGCGTGTCTACGGCAATCGGCTGACGGGCGAGGTTCCGCGCGATTTCCTCAACCTATCGGCGCTGTTGCGGTTCTATTGGTACGGCAACGACGGTCTTTGTGCGCCGAACACACCCGAGTTCGACGAATGGCTGGACGGACTCACCGTACGGATCGGTGCGAGGTGCGATTGAACTGAGTGAGGATTGGCTGTGCCGGATCGGAGCTGCCGAACAACCTCGTGGGTGCGGGCGGGTATCGGCGAAGCGCTGGCCTGTCAGTGCGCAACGCACGACGAATGCCTGCGGGGCCCTCCCACCGAGTGACTCAGGCGCCGTCGAGCATTCCCCCGCGCGGCGATGACGGAACCGCGATCTCCCTAGCCTCCATCCGGCCCGCAAGGTAGGCGTCGCGCCCCGCCTGCACTGCTAGCCTCATGGCTCGGGCCATCGCCACCGGATCGGCGGCGCTCGCGATCGCCGTGTTCATGAGCACGCCGTCCACCCCTTGCTCCATCGTGACGCATGCATCGGACGCCGTGCCCACCCCCGCGTCGACGATTTCCGGCACCGAGAGCCGCGAAGTCAGGGAAGAGCTGCGGGGATTGAAACGTTTCCCGGCGGCCAGGCGCCTCATCGTCGGGACGACCGGCCTGGTTCGGCTAGACGGCCCCCGGACTTGCCGGGGGTGGTGAGCCTCGCGTCGTTTTCGGTACTGTACCGAATGGCCAGTGCACTTTGCGGCGAAGGCGGCCCTGCCCGCTCCCGCCGGATTCCCCGCTCCCCCGCGCCCACTCTGCCACTGCTCCTGTGTCTGGCGTGCGGCGTAGACGGTTCCGGGACGGACACGGGTCCCGAGTGGCTCACCGAGCTGGAATACAGGTTCACGGGCACCGCCGAAGAGGGCGTGCTGTTCAACTGGGCGTATCTCCGCGCGGACCCCCGGCAGGACCGCATCTTCGTCGTCGACCCGCGAGAGACCCAGGTCAGCGCGTGGTATCCGGACGGCACCCTCGTGTTCGTCGTCGGCCGGAAGGGAGAGGGCCCCGGAGAGTTCACCCAGCCATCGCGCATCCATTTCGCGGAAGGCGGCGGGTTCACCGTGCAGGAGGGGTGGGGGACGCGTTTTGCGCACTACACGGTGGACGGTGAGCTGGTGGGTACCGAGATCGGATTGACGAGCTCGCTCCTGACCTACCCGTACCCACCCGAGTCGAAGTTGCCGGACTTCGGGGGTTTCGACAAGCGTGGAATCGACCACGCCCTCCTCCACACTGCGCAAGTGGGGCTCGAAGCGCCCGCTGGCGACGGAGGATACCTGGCCACGCCGCGATTCCCCGCACGCGTTCGAGCGGGATTGTACGGCGGCGCGCCGATCGAGCGGGAACCCCTCCTGCGGGTCCGGCGCTCCGAGAGCGGACAATGGCTCGTTCCCGAGCCGATCTTCTGGGTGAACATCCGCAACCGGCAGCTCGTTGTTCCCGTGGAACACCTGGACAGCCACTCCTTCGGCGGCCAGTACTTCGGCGACGCCGACCGCACGGCGTTCGTGCTGGGGAAGATCCTGGTCATGCAGCGAGCCGGTGGTCCGCCCGGTTCCCTGGACCTGCTCGAACTGAATGCGGACGGAGACACGCTGTGGGAACGACGGTTGCAGTTCGAACCGCTCAAGCTCACGCCCGAGTGGATCCGGGAAGTGGTGGACAGGTTCACCGGTGCGGAGTTTCGATTGCCTGGGTCTTCACAAGCGCAGCGGACGGCGTATGTGGAAGCCTTCGAGGAATCCCTCTACAAGCCCGAATACCTGCCGCCCGCCCAGAGCTTCTTCCTCGCGGCCTCGGACGATGTGTGGATGAGGACCTTCGAGAGGTCGGACACGTTCAGGGTGTACTACACGATCCCGCGGGGCGACCTGACCGGCGAGCCGAGGCGCGTTCTCCTGCCGGAGGGATTTGGAGCCGCCGATGCGACGGCGACACACGTCTGGGGCATCCGGGACGATGCCCTGGGCGTGCCGCACGTGGTGGGGCGGAGGCTGGTAGCTCCGGGGGGGTAGGTATCGAAGTGGGAGCGGATGATGCTCGCGAGGTCTCTGGATCTCGGTGCGCGTCCCACCGCTATGCGGAGGATCTGCCTCACTTCCTCCTCCATCGAGTGGCCGTTGCCCGCCGCCCGTACGCGCAACCGGGTTCGTATGTCGTCGTCGAGGTTGCGGATCGTGATGTTCGCCATGCGTCACCCTCCCCGGTTGGAACGAAGGTAACCGCCTGCCAGCGTTGCAACCGACAACGATGGGTCGAGGGTTGGCGGCAACGGGAAGTCGTTTGCTGTAATTCAGGACTTGTCAGGACAGGAAATGGCCGCCAAACTGCCGTTGTCCGCCAAGGCACAGGTCGCCTCCGCCAATCGAACCTCACTACCTGACCCGACAGCCCCACCCC
>CAZTOF010000542.1:0-6902 GCA_964615515.1 uncultured Gemmatimonadaceae bacterium | reverse complement strand
CCCCGTAGAAGCGCGCGACTGCGCCCCTCCCGGCGCTCTCGGCGCGGCTGTAGTGGGTCGGCATGCGCTCGGACTTCCAGCGCCCGGCGACCATCAGGGCCGAGAGGCCGGTACCGGCTGCGCTGAGGTCCTGGGCCATGCCCACGCGGGGCGAGTGGCCGCTGAAACCGTCGCCCAGCCCCGCGGCCTTCGCCATGGCGGCCAGCCGGCAGCAGATGGCGCGGCCGGTGCGGAGCCCGAAGACGCGGTCGTTCGGAGAGGCGTCTTCGGGCCGTATGCGGCGGAGCGCGGCGGCCGCGCGCGGGCCCACGTAGAGCAGCACCGGGGCCGCGCTCGTCTTGGAGCGCCGCACGGTGACCCGCGCCGTCCCGTCGCGGCGGAAGTGCACCGTGCCCCACCGCAGCCCGGCGGCCTCGGATCGCCTGAGCAGCGCGTCCCGCATGACCGACGCGATGGCGATGTCCACGTCGCCCCGCCGCCGGGCGTTGTCCGCCGACTCGGTGCGCCCGGTGGGCCCCGAGCGGGGGAGGTGGGCGGTCCGGATGATCGCCGCGAGCCCCTCGGCGGTGAGGCCGCGGGCCTGGCGGGGTTCGTTGCGGCCCTCTTCGGCGGCCAGGTTGCGGAGCCCGGCAAAGGTCTGGCGCACCCCTTCGCCGGCCGTGGGGGTGGGAAGGCCCGCGGCGCGGTGGCGGTGGCTGATCGCCTTCCGGTCCATGGCGAGGGTGGACATCGAGCGGCCGTCGGCGGCGCGCTGGACCAGGTACGCGGCCACGGTCAGCGGTTCGGCCGGCAGCGAATCGAGCCCCTCGCCCTCGGCCCAGGCGCAGAACCGCTTCCAGGCGCCCGCGTAGGCCCGGCGCGTGGCCGGCCGCTGGCAGTGCCTGACCGCGGCCGCGATCGCCTCGATGTGACGGTCGTCGAGGCCGGACACCCGTCGGGGCGCGGCCGTGCCCCGGCTCACGGCCACGCCCCGCCCCGGCGCCCGGGGTCCGGCAACCCGATCCATCCACCGCCCATTTCCACCCCACCTCCTCGTCGGGTTTTCCGCGGGGAACTCGGTTCCCCGGGCGCATCCCAGCCCCTTCCGCGCGTCGCTCCCGGACCCCTGTCCGGCGCCTCGGCGCGCGGGATTCACATTGTGCGGGGGAGCCGCCCGAACGCGCGACTCCCCCGCGGTTCGGTCAGTTCGGCATGCGCTTCAGCATGTGGCCCAGCCGCGTGTCGTGCTCGCCGAGAAGGCGCGCGACCCGCGGGGAGGGCGCGTACAGGAAGGATCGAGACCGCCGTGCTCCACGAACCACGGCGGCCGGATTCCCAGTGGTTTTTCCAGGTGTGTCATCCTCTGCATGTCGTGCTTTCTCCTTCTCCCTCCGGACAGCGGCGGGACGTGTCGCCCCCGCCCGGCGAACCGGACGGGGGCGATCCGGCCACTCTCGCGAGGGGGGTGCGAGAGGGCCTCCCGATCAGTTGGGAACGTTCCTGACGGTGACCGAGATGGACGAGGCGGTTTCGGTGCCGTCGTAGACCTGGTCGCCGGTACTGGTGTCGTCCACGCTGACCGTGTGGGAGATCGTCTTCACCGCGTCGGCGGTGACGTTCTTCGCCGTGATGGTGACCTCTTCGGTGAGGTCGCCGGCGGTGAGCGTCACGCTCGTCTCGGTCGACGTGAAGTCGCCCGTGTTGAAGACGAGGTCGACCGTCACGGTCTCGTCCGCGGACGGCGCCTGCGTCAGGGTGACGGTGTATGTGAAGGCGCCGCCTTCGTTCACCGTCACCGCCGTGGTGGTGATCACCAACTGCGGCGCTTCGTCGTCCAGGACCGTGGCGTCCACGTCGTCGGCAGGTGTGCCGGTGTAGCCTCCGCCCAGCACCCCGTGACGCAGGGTGAACGTCTCGTTCCCGTCGTCCTCGTCGTCCGCGGCGTCCGCGGTGTTGATCGTGACGGTCTCCGCATCCCAGTCCGAGTCGGTGAAGACCACCTGGCTCGGGGTCACGGTGACGCCCGACGGCGCTCCGGTCACCTCGACCGTGATATTGCCGCCCACCGGCTGCGAAGTCGGCGCGATGGTGTAGGTACCGCTCGCGCCCTCGGTGATCTCCTTGGCCGTCGCGGAGAGCGTGAAGCCCTTGGTGTCGGTCTCGGTGATCGTCACTTCGACCGTGTCCGTCATCTCGCTGTAGCCCGTCGCCACGTCACCGCTGAAGGCGAACATGAGATCGGCGGGATCGGCTTCCTCCGCGTCGTCGTCGCCCGCGGCCTCCAAGATCACCTCCTGGCCCGTATTCCAATCGGCATCGGTGAAGGTCAGGCTGCCGCCTGAGACCACGGTCAGACCGGTGCCGGCGGTTACGGTTACGGTCACGATCGAGTCCGCGCTCGGCTCAACCGACAGTTCCGCCATGACGGTGTCCATCGTCCCTTCCGTGATCTCTCCCGAGAAGGGTGCGTCGTCCTGCATCAGCACGATCCCGGCCTCCGGATCCGGCGGCGTCTCGCCGCGCGTCACCGCGATGGTGTACGTCATGGACGTCGAGCCGTCCTCGGCGGTGGAGACGATACCGACCGTCGTGGTCGATCCCGCCGCGCCGAGCGTGGCCGTGTGCGGGCTCGTGGGGCTGGTGCTCCCCCTGGTGTCGGTCTGCGTGAAGTTGAGCGTGACGCTTGCAACATCGTGGGCGACGTTGGCCGTGTACGCCGTCGTCGCCGGGGCGAAGGCCGGGTCGAGGGTCACGCCGCTCAGGGTCGCCAGCGTCGCAACGTTGTTCGCGCGCCGGATATCCAGGACGTAGTGCGCCGTGTCCTCGCTGTTCTCCGAGATGACCCTGATCGTCAGGGTGTCCACCTCATTCGGAGCTCCAAGCGCGAACTGGTGGCCGTCCTCCTGCGAATCGGCATCGCCGGGGGTGGCCAGCACGGACGCGTTCTCGTCGGCCGTCTCCCACTCCACCGTAACCTGTGCGGGCGCCTCGACCGCCGAGTACGTCGTATCGCCACTGACGAGGCCGATGGCATCGCCTTCGACCTCCAGGGACTCGAGTTCGGCGTCGCGGCTCTTGTCGCGGTTCCGGGTGTTCAGGTAGTACGTCTCGGACACGCTGTCCTCGGACTCGATCTCGATCTCGTACAGCGTGTTCACGCTGAGGCGGTAGCGGGTGTCCCTGCAGACGTCGTCCTCGTACTTGTCCTCGTCCGGCGGGTTCATGGACTCGAGGGCGTCGTCGTCGTCGTCGTTGTACTCCTTCACCATCACGACCCGTTGCGGACAGTACTCGTTGCCCTCATCCACGTCACCGAGCATTTGCGCGTCCAGATCGATCCGCATGTTCATCGAATTGCCGGTCGCGTTCTTCGTCTCCATCGTGAAGGCGCGCGCAACGGACTTCCCGTCACCGTCGCCGAGGGCCGGCGTCTCCTCCTCCTCGCCGTCGACCAGGTCGACCCGGCGGAAGTGGTCCCTCGTCAACTCGTCGCCGACCGGCGCCGCGCGGCTGACCATCAGGGTGTACTCGTGGTCGTCGTAGCCGTTCTCGGCGGTGACCATCACGGTGAGGGTGTTCTCCTTGTCCTCGCCCTCGTCGGTGCTGTTGGTGCTGTTGTAGTCCAGCCTGCACCGGTGGAATGAGCAAACCGTGGAGCCCTTCATGACCTCGACGCTGGCGTCCCTGGACAGGGCGCTGTTGCGGAACCCGAAGTAGAAGCTCACGGACGCCGACTTCCAGCTGATCGTGCCCCTGTTGCCCCCGTCCGTCTCCTCCGTGCCCGAGGCGCGGGTCCACCCCGTCGTCCACGAGACCGCGCTGTCGAAGTTCTGGGGGGTGTCGCCCTGCGTCATGCCGCGCACTCTGACGCCGGAGCCCGCGAAGTCGCCCGACGACGCACCCGCGTCGTAGACGTGCAGGGTGGGCATGTTCTCGAAGTCGTCCTTGCCCAGAATGCTGGCCGTGACCGTGCTGGGGGCCGGGTACCTGCAGCTGTCGTCGTTGTTCCTCGGCCCGTCGTCGTCCGGCTTTGCGGACGAGGACGAGGAGGTCATGCAGGGAACCGCCCAGCCGGCGTCATCGATCCTGGCGGAGTAGGCGCCCTCCGTGAGACCGGTGCGGCCGAACTCGCCGCGGGAGTTGGTCTCCACTTCCTGCTCGCCGTTGGTGTAGCTGTTGAGGAACAGGTCGGTGAAGATCAGATCGACGCTCGAGGCGCTGCCGCTCAGGTTGTTCACCGCGCCCTCAACCTCGCCGTCCTTGTAGAACAGGCCGAAGTTGTAGAGGTTGCCGCACGTCGCCGGATCTCCTTCGTCGCAGACCCGGACGCTCGTGTACGAGACGCTCCTGCTCGAGTAGCTGCTCACGCGCGGCAGACGGAAGTCGCCCTCCTCCAGGTACGACGAACCCGGGTATGTCTGCGCGCTGGCCCTCCAGGTGTTGTGGAGACGCTTGAAGCCGGTGCTCAGCGTCTGGTACCAGCGGACGATCAGGTGGCTGGTCGAGCTCGGCGCGATGGTGTAGGTACCCTCCGGCAGGTCCTCGAACCGGTAGAAGCCGCGCTCGTCGGTCGTGGTCGACATGCTCACCCCAATGCCGCTGAGCCTGACCGTGATGCCCGCCACGGCTTCGTCGCCGCGGAACTTCATGTCGCTGTTGACGTCGTTGCCGATGTAGCCCATGAGCTTCAGGCCCAGCCGCTGCACGCTCCAGTTGGCCGTGTCCTGGGCCGCGGTGCCGATGTACTTGGTGAGGGTGTCGTCGTCGTCCTCGGTCTCGTCGTGGTAGAAGACCACCTCGTGGACGGAGTCGCCCCGGATCTTGTGGGTCCTGGTGCTGTAGGCGGTGATGTCGTACACGCCGTCGCGGAGACCATCGAGCTCGTAGGCGCCATCGGTGCCGCTCGTCGTGGACGTGGTGTCGGCGCCGTGCTCGTCGGTAGTGGGATCGATGAAGATCCTGTGGCCGCGCTGAGAGCGCACCGCGCCCACTACGGAGCCGGTCTCCCACTGGTAGCCCCAGGTGGCGCACTCGTCGTCCTCCGTTCCCTCGGACGAGAGGCAGAGCCGGACCTCGGGCACACCGCCGCTGCCATCGCCGAAGGTGCCCACCGTGCTGCCGCCGACGGTCATGTCGGACTTGTTGTAGGGCTCCAGGTAGCCGCGCAGCTTCTCCGCCACGATGCCCACTTCGACGCGCTTGGGGGCGGACGCCGTGTCCGGCGTGAACTTGATGGTGAATTCGTCGTTCCTCGGCAGGCAGGCGACCCTGGCCAGACCGTCCGATCCGAACGACACGTTGACCTCGCGCTCCTCGGTCTTGTCGCTGTTCCTGTTGGTGCAGGCGTCGTGGTCGTACTTGTACGGCTTGTCGCGACCGCGGTCGTCCTCCTCGAGGAACTCGAGCTTCATCCGGCGGGCCACGCTGGACACCGGGCGGTGGTCGCCGCCGGGCACCCGGCTCTGGTAGTTGGTGTAGCCTTCCACGTCGTCGGTCTCGCGGTACACGCCGAGCACCAGCGCGTGCGTTTGCCAGGTGATGTGGATCGCACCCAGATCGTTGTTGGCCATGGTGTTGGTGGCCGGATTCTCCAGCCCGGTGTGCGCATGGCTGAGCGAGCGGGACTGCGCCCACTTCTCGTTCATGTCCACCGAGTCGGCCTGGGTTGCGTGCATGGCCACCGTGAAGCGCGCCGGGGTGCCGCGAATGGCGGCGGCGATCTGGGCGGCGCCGAGCGTGCCGGTGTAGGTGGCCAGGCCGCTGCTGTTGGTGGCCTTCCCGTTGGTGGCCCTCCAGCCACCCAGGAACCGGTTGCCGTCCTTGGCGGTCTCGTTGCTCTTCACCCACCACTGGAAGTTCACCCGGGTGTTGATGAGCTTGACCGCCGTGGGGGCGCGGGTCTCACGGTCCACCGCCTCGTACTCGATCTCGATGATGTCGTCGCTGTGGACGTGCAGGTCCGAGTTGCCGACTCCCGTCACCTTGGCGTAGACCAGGTAGTCGATGGGTGTGCCGCCGGGGCCCTTGTCCCTGGCGCGCTCGAACTCGAAGGTCGCGGTTCCCATGTGGTCACCGCTGGAGCGCGTCGTCGCCGCGCCGAGGCTGTTGGTCCCGTCCTGGGCGTCCTCGGCGGTCGGGTACAGCGCCATGCTGACGCCGCCTACGGGGAAGCTCGCGCTGACGTTGGTGGCCAGCAGCGCGCCGGCGTGGATCGTCTGCTTCGTGATCCTGAAGGGGAGGTTGACGTCCACGTCCGTCGCGGCGGGCACGGTGATCGGGCTGATGATGGTATTGCCCGAGAACGCGTAGCCCGCCCTGTCCAGAACAGCCTTGACCGCGGGGGTGATGTTGATGACCAGGTTGTACTTGCCGGCCTTCAGACTGTCGAAGGAATACATGCCGGCCGAGTCGGTCGCCCCGAGCGTGGCGTCGTCGAGCCCCGGCCCCTGCAGGAGCAGCGGGAAATTGGGGAACTTCAGCGCCGGCTCGCCTTCGGTGTGCATGCTGTCCACCTTGACCTCGTCGGCGAAGAGCATGCCGCCGACCGACGCGGTCGTGGTGTGCTCGCCCGCGAAGTCCACGATCTCGGCCGTCTCGTCGCCCAGGTCGTCGACATCCACCGACATGACCTCGAAGGTGTAGGCGTCCGCGTCCGGGTTCTCGATTTCGACCTCGTAGTCGCCGCCGGCCAGACCGGGGAAGTTGTACTCCCCGTTGCCGTCGGTCATCGTCTCGTTCTCGGCGTCGCCGTCGAGCGTGACCATCACGCCCTCGAGCCCCTTGCCCTCGACGTGCACCTGGCCGCTGATGCTGGCCCGGCGGTTCATCGAACCGGCGAACGAGATGTCCATCTGCTCCTGCCCGACCGCCAGGCTCACCATCCGCTCCGTGGCCGGGAAGTCGTACATGTCCTCGTCCGGGTT
>CAZTOF010000541.1:0-5928 GCA_964615515.1 uncultured Gemmatimonadaceae bacterium | reverse complement strand
CTGCCGGAGGGGGATCGTCGTTTCAGAAAGGCGGGTCATCGCATCCTGGACTCAGATTGGCTTGGCGAATCCGCCGACATGCGGCGCGGGAGTCGCTTGGTCGCTCAAGAACGAGTGGCCCGGCGGGTTGAATTGTTCATGCTTCCGCCACCCCGCGGCAACTTGCGGTCGCCGGTCCCGCCACGGCGGCGATCATCGTTCCTCGGCCTCGGCGGCGCTCTCCACTTCCGACACCGAAATCCTCATCCGGGTCGTCTTGCTCATCAACAGCTTCGCGAAGGGGTCCCTCACCCGCGACAGGTGCGGAACGGACGAGGCGCAATCCAGGACGACGTACAGCCAGTAGTCCGTGCCGAGATTGCAGGCCGCCCGGTATTCGTTCTCCTCCATCCACACTCCAGCCCGTCCCGTCCGGCCCTTCACCTCGATGAGGCGGTTCCCGCCGTCGGCATCCTCCGCCAACAGATCGAAGCCGGGGTGGTCCGGCAGCCCCGCTTCGCGGGCGAGCGGCGCGGTCGAGACATCCTTCACCTCCGCGCCCCGGCTCCGCTCCCACTCGGTCGCGACCGCCATGGCCACCTTCTCGACATCGGCGTCGAAGGCTTCCCTCTCCTCGTCACCGGTCGCCGGCAGAACCAGGGCGTGCGCCAGAAACCGAACGGCGCCCGGCACGACGCGGCCGGGTGCGGCGTCAAGGTCCCGCAAGGCCAGCGTGCGCTGCTCCGCAAGCTCCCTCTGGTCCCGCACGACCTTTTCCATTTCGTCCGGCCCGGTCCGCTCATCCTTCGACAGCGTCCCGCGCCGCTTCGCCAGTTCGGCCAGGCGCAGGTTGAAGTTGATTCCGACCCGCTTGCGCCGCCCCGGTAGTTCCGCTTCGAGCGCGGCGCGGCGCTCGCTCACCAGCCGCTCCGCTTCCTCCTCGAGACGGGAGGCCGCGCCCCTGCGGAGCCTCGCGGCTATCGCAGCGAGCGGGACGGCCCCGGGCGGGACATGGGAGGCGTTCTGGAGAAACGCGAACGCATCCGGCGACACCCTCGACACGGACCCGTCCTCGTCCTGCCGGAGGACGACCAGTTGGCGCGCCAGCGTCTCCCGCGCCGGGACTGCCGTGTCCGCCGGTTCCTCGTCCACCCCGATCTCGCCAAGGTGAAGCAGGCAGGGGGACTCGGCTTGCGGATCGACGAAGATCGCTCCCCGGAAGGCGTCCTCCCGGCAGCGCGCCGCGACCTCGGCGCACATCGCGTCGAAGACCGGCTCGCCCGGATGGAGCCAGACGCATCGCTCGTTGGCCGCCGGCCGCCGCACCCTGAGCCGCTCGCGGGCGTCCGCCGGGTAGGTCTCCAGACCCTGCAACAGCGGATCGAGCGCGCCCGCGCGGCCGGGCACCAGCGAGAACGATTCGTCCAGATGTCCGCGCACCCGGAGCCCCAATAGAGGACAGGCCCGTTCGACGAACCGGCGCACGTGGGCGGGCAGCAGATGCAGATACCGTTCGCGGTCCAATTCGCCCCGCATCGCGGGTAGCCGGAGGGCCACGTCGCCCCCGCTTCCGTAGTGCTTCCGCTCTTGAGCGCCGATGCCGCTCACGGCACCCCCCGTAAGCGCGGTTTCAAGGCGGACACGGGAGCGCCGCTCGCCCTCGTCGCTCAGCGCATCCCGCATGTACTCGGTCAACGACTCGTTCTCGAAGAGGCGCCCGATCACGTCGAAGACCTTGTCGGAGCGCAACTCCCGGCGAATCGCGTCCAGCCGTTCGAGCAGCACTTGGAGGACCCGGCCCTCCCTCGTGTCGGCGGACACCAGGTTCACGATCCGCACATCGTGTTTCTGGCCGTAGCGGTGGATGCGCCCCATCCTCTGCTCCAACCGGGCCGGGTTCCAAGGAATGTCGTAGTTCACCATCAGACGACAGAACTGAAGGTTGATGCCCTCCCCTGCGGCGTCCGTCGCCACCAGAAACCGCGCTCCCGCCGGATCGCGGAACCTTTCGACCTGCTCCTCCCGTTCCTGCCACGCCATCCCGCCGTGAATGGAGGCCACCAGCCCCGCGTACCCAAGTCCTTCCAGACGCTCGACGATGTACTCGACGGTGTCGCGGTGCTCGCTGAAGACAAGCCACTTCTCCCCGGCTTGGTCCGGGTGCTCAAGCACTTCGCGCAACCGCTCGAACTTCGATTCGTAGCCCGATGCGACGAGCCGCCGTGCGTGTATGCTCAGATCCTCCAAAGTCCGAATCTCCCCGCGGAGTTCCTCGGCCGTGACGGCGACGATGGCTCCAAGCACGGATTCCTCGTATTCGGCGCTTTTCTCGCGGAGGGCGTCGTCGTCGAGGTCGTCGGATGCGTCATGCTCGTCGAAGTAGTCCGCGCTGTACATCGCGGTCAGAGCGCCCTGCGCGCTCCGGAGGTCCCCGAGGCCGACCCGGCCGACTTCGAGGTCGTCGGCCACCTGGCCCAGCTTCGCGATGCGGCGCTCGAACGACTTCAGCAGAGCCCAGGTGGAACTGGCCAACCTGCGCTGGAACACGCCCATCGCGAGCCTCGCCGCCTGTTGGTTGCCCGAAGCAAGGTTGTAGGTGTGCAGCAGGTACGAAGTGGTCCGGTCGTAGAGTGCCCGTTCGCCATCCGTTCCAAGCGTGAGGTCGTACCCGAAGGTGTCGCAATGCCGTTCGCGAAAAATTGGCCTGCCATCGAAATCGACCATCTCTTCCTTCGTGCGGCGGATGAAATGCCGGGCTCGGGTGGCGGACGAGACCTTTCTGAACGCCTCCTCGGCCCCGAAGACCAGGTGGTCGAGCAGTCGCCACAGATGGTGGTAGGGAGAGTCCTTTCCCATGTGGGGCGTGGCCGTCAGGAGCAACAGATTGCGGGCCGACCACGCGAGCGCGCGGTACTCCGACGAGGGCGGGCACCCGGCGAGCGCTTCGGCGAGCTTGTAGCGCTGCGTCTTGCGCACGCGCCCACGCTCGGCGGATGCGCTCAGCTTGTGGGCCTCGTCGAAGACGACGAGGTCGTACGGAACCGTCTCTGGATCGGCCAAGGCTGCGAACGCGGACTCCCCCCAAAGCGTATCCACCGATACGATCGCGAGGTCCCCGTCCGGTCCCGAGAACGGGTTGCCCGTCCGCGTGTCCGGCCCGGAGACGATGCGGAATTGGAGACGGAAAAGCGTGCTGAGCTCCCGCTCCCAATTGCCCACCAGCCCTGCGGGCGGGACGATGAGTACTCGCCTTATCCGTCGCCGCATGAGCATCTCCCGGACGTATAGTCCGGTCATGATTGTCTTGCCTGCACCCGCGTCGTCGGCGAGCAGAAAGCGCAGCGGATCCTCTCCTAGCATGTGGTGGTAGACCGCGATGCGCTGGTGAGGCAGCGGATGGATCCGGGAGATCTCGCTCGCGAAGGCCGGGTTGAACTGATAGCCGTGCTTGAGGCGTAGGCGTTCGACGAACAGGGAGAGGCGCTCGGGATCTCCGGTGAAGTCCAGGGGGTGCGGATCCATGAAGTCTGGCGGGCGTGCCTTCCGGGCGGTTGTGGGGCCGAACTGGCCTCCGGGCGGTCAAGCGTGCTCGGGATCCGACGCTCGCGAACGCGAGCGGGCGGGTGAAGATCGGCTCGAATGTGTTCCGGTGCGTACGGTCCATTGTATGGCGGCGAACGATGGCGACCAAGGAGGCGACGGTCTCCACGGCCCCGACAGTCGCCTTGAAGGATGCGCCGCGCCGTTGGAGCAAGTCCTGAGCAAGACCCTCGGCGATCCGCCCGAAACCCGAACACGCCGGAATGCGTAGTGCATGGTAGTAGATCGCCCGACCGGTCGGGCCGACCCCATGCCGGCAGGCCTCGGGCGGACCACAGCGGCGATGGCGGATACGGGGGAGCGGGGGGTGTTCGTCGGCACCGTCGGCGCTCCCGGTTACGCCGTGCTGGAGTGTGAAATCGACGTGGGGGTGCGATTCACAGTTTGGGGCTCGCGGGATTCACACCGGACCTTGCACTCATCCGCAGGGACGGCAACGCCTTGCGGTCCCCGCGCCCGGCCGCCCGTTGCCGAACGGGCCGTTCGGGTGGGGTCGGGAGCAACCCCCCTCGCCGAAGGCTCGGTACGGCGTAGCGGCGAGTGTGTTTTCACAACTCGCCCGCCGCCTTCGGGGTTGCTCCCGTACGAAAGATCCCTCGCGGGAAGGCCGTCCAGCCCCCGGTCCGAGGCGGTTGCCCGACCGCCGAACCCGTCGCCGCCGGGAACGCCATGGGGACGCAGAACGAAATGCGACAGCCCCTCTGGAAGAGCACGACGTTCGTACCGCTGGACGCGTCGGCATCGGCGGACGCGCCGTCGGGGCGGTGTCGCACGCGGGCTCTGGGGAGCGACCTCGGGACCTCGTCAGTGAGCGCTGGCCGAGGCCGCCGGACGCCTTCCCGCAAGGGATCGCTGGTCCGGTAGCGACCCGAGGGGGCGGGGGCGGGGGTGCGCACGCACACCGGCCCCCGCGCTCGCAGCAGGCCCTCGGACTGCCGGGTCGCTACCGTCACCGCCCGAGCGGCTCCCGTGCCGCGCCCGACCGGGTGGGTGGCCCGCAAGAGCTTGATGGCGGCAGAGGATACGCCGAACGGATGGTGCGCATCGCCGGACGCAAGAAGTGCGCATCGGACCCCCGGGTCGATTGCACACTCACGGTACGGCACGGAGGGAAGATCGCTCACCAGTATCGCGTTCCCGCCAGCCGTCGCGTCTCCCACGTCTCGCCGCGCCCAACCAGACCCCGTCCCGTCTCCCGCCGCGCCCGCTTCTCCAGCGCCACGGAGCGCTTCAACGCGGCTTGCAGGCTTCCGTATTCCCCGATGACCCGAGTATCCCCCTTGAGGATGGCTTGGTCGATTCGTTCGATCTCGCGGACGGTCTCCCGGTCCATTTCGGATGCACGGGGATCCCGCGTCCAGTTGGCGAGCACCGTCCGCGCCCGCATCGACTCCCTCCAGGTCCGGACGACCGCCACGACCCCGATCTTCACGCCGCGATCCCGAAGCGCCTCCCAGAGCTCGCGGTGCCGCGCACCCCAGGAGCGGAGTCCCGTCACCGTATCGTGGCCCGGATCGACATGGACGAACACGGCGCGCTCGGCATCGAGCGCGACCGGCAGCCGAAGCGGAAAGTAGCGCCGGAAGCTCCCGGTCGCTCCACGGTAGAGCCGTTGGGGCAGAATCCGGCGCTCGATGCCAAGCGCCTCGCAGGCGGCCACCTTCTCCGGCTCGGTCGGGAGCCACGGCAGGGCGGGATGGTCGAGCACGTAGTCGAGCGAGAGAAGCCGTCGCATCAGGACCTCCTTCGAGGTGATCCTGCGGCGAGGGCGGCCTTCGGCTCCGAGCGCCCGGTAGATCGCCCGCCCGTGGATGCGGCACACCCGGCCGATGTCGCGAACGCCGACCGGCTTCTCGTCGGCGGCCACGCCCTGCCTGACGAGGGCCTGGACGGCTCGGCGGACCTTCTCGTGGTGGCAGCCTAGGAAGCTCGCCCACTGCCGCCGGGTGAAGATGCCGCCGTGAAGACAGGCCAGGGCGATCCACTCGGCCCGGCGGCCCGTCCACCCGTAGGGGGCCAGCACCCTCTCCCGTCCCTTGAGATGGGCGATCAAAGCGGTCCCCCGAGGCTGGAGGACTGGTCGAGCATGTTGTGGGCCCCTTCCTCACCGTCGCGTGACGCCTCGGTTGAAATCGGGAGAGCGCTCCGGGTCGCGTCAAGCCGCGCTCGCGAGCGGATGTCCCAAGTGATCCGGACGGGTCCCGGATGCGGGTCGCCCTTCGGCAGCGGCCCCTCCGTCGCGTTCCGGGAGTGCCGCACGTTCGGGAGTGCCGCACTGGTCAGGCGGCCGTCGTCCAGCGAGATTCCGTTGCGCAGATCGTGCAGTCCATCGAGAGAGGAATCGAACGA
>CAZTOF010000540.1:0-9815 GCA_964615515.1 uncultured Gemmatimonadaceae bacterium | reverse complement strand
CCGTCCTGGCCAGCACCTTCTCCCCCCCCGACGACCTCATCCGGAACGGCCGGCGCGAGAAATCCACCTCGACGATGTCCTCCGTCACGACCCGCGTGTCGAACCGCATCGCCTGCTTCTTGAACTCCGTCATCATCTCGATGCCGCCGATGCCCTCGGCGAAGCCCGGGTAGTTCTCCACGTCGGTGGTGAACATGAGCTGCCCCCCGGGGATCATGGTCCGGCTGCCGGCGCCTTCGTAGACCAGCGGGTTCAGGTTCGCGCGCGCCCCGTAGATGGCGGCGGTCCATCCGGCGGGGCCGGAACCGACGATCACCAGGTTCTCGATGTGGTTGTCGGACATGTGACTTGGTCCGGCTGTCGTGATTGTGTTCGCTACCCGGCCGCCTCGTCCCGATATAGCGCCGAACTCCGGTACCGTTCCAGGCTTCGCACCAGCAGCAGCTTGACGGCCACGGCCAGCGGCACCCCGATCAGCAGTCCCACGAAGCCGAAGAAGAAGCCGCCGAGCGAGAGTGCGAGCAGGATCCACACCGGGTGCAGCCCCACCGATTCGCCCACGATCCGCGGGCTGATCACCGCGCTCTCCAGCCCCTGGGCCACCCCGTAGACGATGCCCACCTTGAGGAGCGAGACGCCGATGTCATCGCTCACCAGCGCGAGGATCACCGCGGGGATCAGCGAAACCACGACCCCCAGGTAGGGGACGACCCCCAGCACCGCCACCGTCACCCCGAGCATGAACGCATAAGGGAACCCGACGATGAGGAGGCCGATCCAGGTGATCGCGCCGGTCAGCAGCGCCGTCGCCACCTGTCCGCGCAGGTAGCGGGAGAGGAGATCGTCGTATTCGCGGAAGAAACCGCGCGCCCCTTCCCGGACCCTCCCCGGCAGGAGATCGTCGGCCCGGGCCACGATCCGGTCGTAGTCGCGCAGCAGGTAGAACATCAGCACGGGCGTGAGCACCAGGTAGCTGAGCACCGTGAACAGGGCGCCAACGCCGCGGCCAAGTCCCAGGAAGGTCTCCCAGGCACCGCGAGCGATCGTGGCCTTCCGTTCCTCCAGGAACGCGCCCAACGTTTCGGCGTCGAGGGTTTGGAGCGTGGCCAGCAGCGCCGCCTCGTCCACGAAGGGGATGTCGAACTCCAGGTCCGCCGGGTCCAGCCCCCTGACCCAATCCGTCAGATACGCAACCAGGTCACCCGCCTGGCGCACCACCTCCGGCAACCCCGCCCAGAGCACCGCCGAGCCCGCCGCCAGCACCGGGACGAGGATCAGGAAGATCGCCGCCGTGCGGTTGATGCGCCGGTGCGCGGAGACCCGGTCCGCAACGGGGTCCAGGATGTAGGCGAGGACGAAGGCCAGGAAGAACGGTGCCAGCAGGGAGCCCGCCGTATCGAGCACCCAGACCCCGGCCAGGAGCGTGGCGACGGCAACCACCAGTGCATGCCCGCGGACCCCGCGGAAGGGCGCCAGCAGCGCGATGAACGCCCAGTACAGCAGGAAGGGGTTGAGGAGCTCCCGCAAACTGTAGAGGAAGAAACCGGCCACCAGCACCAGCACCGCCGCCTGGGCGACGCGCCAGGAACCGCCGCCCCCGTCGCCCGCCGGCGCCTTCACCACCCCGCCTCGGCAATCATCTCGTCCACACGCATGACCACCTTGCGAGTGTCGGCGTACGCGACCCGGGACGCCGCATCCGGCACCGGAAGCCACATGCAAGCCGTGATTCCCTCCCCGGACTGGGGCACCGCCTCACCCTGGCGGCTCCGCATCAGGAAGAAGGTGCAGTACTTGTGGATGGTCTCGTCCCCATCCCGGAACGTCCAGTCGACGGTGTCGATCCTGGGACCCACCATCTCCGGCCGGATCCCGGTCTCCTCCTCCACTTCGCGGACGGCCGCCTCCCGCAGGCTCTCGCCGCCCTCCATGTGCCCCTTCGGCAGCGACCACTTCCCGTACGGGTCCTTGATCAGCAGCGCATGCCAGCACCCGGCCACGGCGCGCACCACCACGCCCCCGGCGCTGCGCTCGATCCGGGTGGCCGCGCCCTCGCCGGGATTCCCGCGGCGAGCGGGCTGTTCGCCGACGGACGTGTATTGCATGATCTATATTGCCGTTGTTAGAAAGCTGGTAATCTAATATCAATCAGTCGTGATATCAAAATGCGGAGCCATCATCAGAAGATGGAAAAGCTCAGGTACCGCCTGGGATTCTCCTGGATGTCGGCGATCAGCGTGTTGAGGTTCGACACCGCCTGCGCGGCTCCCTCGGCCAGCTCGGAGTCGCCCATCAGACGCCCCAGCAACCCCTCGCCGGTCTCCGCCTTGGCCATCAGGCCCTCCAGGCGGTTCATGGTGGTGACGGCCTGTTGCGCCGCGGCGCGCATGTCGGCCATCGCGACGCTCATGTCCCCGGTAAAGGTCTTCAGGTTCTCCATGCTCTCGCCGGCGTTGCCCAGCGCGGTTCCCAGGTCCGTACCCGCGAGCAACCCGTCCACCCTCTCGATGGTCACCCGGGCCGCCCTCGCGGCGCCGGCGAGTTCCCGCGCGGATTCGCTCACGCCCACGGCCAGTTCGTCGAAACGCGCGGCCTGCTGCGAAACGATCGTCGACAGATCGTCGCTGATGACTCCGAGGTTGTCGATGAGGTTCTTGAGGTTCATCGCCGTCTCCTCCGTGAAGGCGATCTCGAACCGCTCGGAGATCGTGGTGAGCCTGCCGGCGATCTGGTCGGCGGTTGCCGTAAGCCTGGAGAAGTCGGGCAGCGCGACCCCCGGGAGCACGCCCTCCTCCGGGTACTCCAGGAAAGGCTGGACCTGGTATTCCCCCCGGGTGATGATCTCCGCCTGCCAGTCCCCGAAGAACGACTCGGGCGCCACCAGCACCGCGGCCTCTGACGGTATGGCCAGATCCGGGCGCACGCTCATCTCGATCATGACGGCCTCGCCGCTGGGCAATACGGTCACCGATTCGACGTTCCCCACCGCGACGCCGCGGAACTTCACCGACGCGCCGGACACGAGCTGCCCCGCGCTGAGCGACGCGGCCCGCAATCTCACCCGGTCGCGTCCCCATTCCCCCTTGAGCCAGATCGTTCCCACCACGCCCACCGCGATCCCCAGCACGACCACGAGCCCCACCAGGATTTCTCGTCTACGCTCCATCGTCCTGTCCTCCCTGGATTCCATAGTAAAGTGCGGGATTGCCCTCCACGAAGCCCCGCAGCACATCGTCGCCGGCGGTGCGAACCTGCGCCGGCGTACCCGTGAAGCGGGCCTTCCCGTCGTGGAGCAGGGTGATCCGGTCGGCGACCCGAAAGGCACTGGTCATGTCGTGGGTGACCACCAGCGCCGTCACCCCCAGCTCGTCGCGCATTCTGAGGATGAGACGGTCGATCACCGAAGTCGTGACCGGGTCGAGCCCGGTGGTGGGTTCGTCGTACAGCAGGTACTTGGGCGAAGCGGCGATCGCCCTGGCCAGTCCGGCGCGCTTGCGCTGCCCGCCGCTCAGCTGGGCCGGGTAGCGTCCGCCCAGGCCGTCCAGGTCGACCAGCCCGAGGCATTCCGCCACGCGCTCCTCGATGTGCCCCCGGTCCCAGCCCCTCAGCCGCCTCAGCCCCATCCCGACGTTCGCCGCGATGGTCATGGAGTCGAACAGCGCCGCGAACTGGAAGACGTAGCCGATCTTCCGCCGCAGCGTCACCAGGTCCTTGCGGCGCAGGTCGGGCACCGCCAGGCCGTCCACGACGACCGTTCCCGCGTCGGGGCGCAGCAGCCCCACCAGGTGCTTGAGCAGAACCGACTTGCCGCAACCCGAGGGGCCGACGATGGCGGCGGTCTCCCCTTCCCTCACGGTCAGCGTGAAGCCGCGCAGGACCTCCTTCGTCCCGAACGCCTTGCAGAGCCCCGCGAGTCGGATGCTCACAGCAGCACCGCCGCCCAGAATGCGTCCAGGCACAGGATGATCATGCTCGAGATCACCACCGTCCGCGTCGCGCTCCGTCCCACGCCCTCCGCCCCCTGCTCGGTCTGGAGTCCGCAAAAGCACCCGATCCCGGTCACCACCGCCCCGAAGGAAACCGACTTGACGACCGCGAACCAAACGTCCCACGGCTCGAAGAAGAGCCGCAGGCCCTTGACGAACTCCGGCGATGACATGTCCAGGAGCTGGAGCGCGGTGAGCCACCCGGACGCGATGCCCGTGGCGATGGCCAGCAGGACCACGAAGGGGAACATCATGATCCCGGCCAGGGTGCGGGGAACCACCAGGTACGCGATCGGGTTGTAGGCGAGCGTTTCCAGGGCGTCCACCTGCTCGGTGACGCGCATGGTCCCCAGTTCGGCCGAGATGTTGGCGCCGACCCGGCCCGCGAGGACCAGCCCCGTCAGCACGGGCCCCAGCTCCAGGATCATCGTCTTGCCGACCATGGTGCCGACGAAGTAGTGCGGGATCGTTCCGGTCAGGGTGTAGGACGCCTGCAGCGACATCACGACCCCCGTGAACGTCGCGATGAAGAGGGCGATGGGCACCGACGCGACGCCCACCCGGGCCATCTGGGGGAAGAGCAGGGGGCCCCATATGCCGATGTCGCGCAGAGCACGCACCGAACCCGCGAAGAGCGCCGAGGCCCGGCCGATGGAGCCGAGGGCGGCGAGGGTGGACCTCCCCGATGCGGCAAGCGGCCTCGACAGGGGGCCCGTAACCGGAAATAGCACCATGGGAAAAAGTAATCGAAACACCGCCGGTGCGTCCCTGGGCCGGGCAGCGGGGTTACCGCTCCGCGCCGCGAGTTTCAGCCTGTGCGGCGGCCGCTCAAGGCCATGGAGATTCGCGCGGATTCGTCCACGTACCGCGGGAGGTATCCCGTCACGCCATGGGAAAGGCCGTCAACCTGAAGCTGACGCGGTCCGCCTCGTGCACCCGCGCCGCCTTCCCCTGCCAGTGGACCTCGATCTCGCCGACCGGTCCTGACGCTGTTCGAAACGACACCTCGATCACGAGGCCCTGCGCCTCACTCTCGATCCTGGTCCTCACCAGCTTTCCGGCGTCCCTGCCCGGTCTCCGGGCCGGATTCCGGAAGAGGGTCCTGGTGGACTGCCTTCCCGAGGGCAGCCGGCGCGTCACCCGGATCCGGTCCAGCCAGTCGGGCTGGTAGCTGATCCGGTAGCTGAACCCGCACTGGTCCACACCCCGGCCCTCGCGATTGTGACGCGCCATCGGCTAACGAGCCAACGCGGCCGAATCGCCGCTCGAATGCCTGGAGGGGTTGTCCACCGGCCGTTACAACTCCAGGGGTGCCGGCGAAAAACTAAGAACGAAGAGCGCGAGGGCCGTCCACCCCAGGATCTTCCGGCCCCTCCCGAGCGGAATTCCCTCCACCAGTACGGGCGGGTGCGCGACCCTGCCCCGCCCCAGGAACAGCACCACCACCGCCCAGAGCCACCATCCCCACCACACCAGTCCGAGCAGGACCAGGATCAGGATGAAGGCCCGGCCTAGGTGCCGCTGCAAGTCCCCTGCGACCGCGTAGAGGATGTGACCCCCATCGAGCTGCCCCAGAGGAATCAGATTGAGGGCGGTCACGAAAATCCCGAGCCACCCCGCGAAGGCGAGCGGATGCAGCACGATGGCCGAACCCGGCTCGAAACCGGGCACGCCCAGCACGGCGGCGGATTGCAGGACCGCGTTGCTGCCGATCCGGATGGGCTCGCCGGCGAAGTGGACCAGGAAGGGATACAGCCCGGCATCGGCGGCCGGCACCGGCTCCGAGAGTCGCAGTCCGACGAAGAGGAGCGGCAGCGACAGCAGGAAGCTGGCCAGCGGGCCCGCAACCCCGATGTCGAAGAGGACGGAGCGCCGCATCATGGGGCCCCTGAGCCGGATGAAGGCCCCCAGCGTACCCACGATGGAGAAATACGGCGGAAACGGGATGAAATACGGAAGCGAGACGGGGACTCCGTGCCGGCGTGCGGCCAGGTAGTGGCCCATTTCGTGTCCGAGCAGGATGCCGATGAAGGCGAGCGCGAAGGGCAGTCCCACCGCCATCTCCGCAAACCGGATCCGCGTCGGCACGGGAAACCACGCTCCTCCGATCTCGGTGAAGCGGGTGTCCAGGAGATCGGTCCCCGCCAGGAACCCCCCCGCCACCACCGCGCTTCCCAGCGCCGCCACGAACAGGAAGAAATGCAGAGGAAGGTTGTCCCGGGGCGGAGGCGCCTCGCGGCGCACCGCGACCAGCTCGGTTTCGGTCCCCTTGGCGAGGGTCTGGACCTGGTCGGCCCACTCCGCGACCTTTCCCATGTCTTCGTTGGAGACCCCCGGCCTGACCCGTCCCCGGATCACACGGTATGCACCGGCTCTGCCGACCCCGTGGCTCTCGAGAAGGTCGTCCCAGGGGGGATCGCCCTGCAGCCGGCCCGGCGTATCGCCGCTTTCGCCGTGGCGCGGGACTTCACCACCGGCTGCAAGGGGCATTTGACCTCTTTTCGCCTTTCCCGATGGAAATCGCCGAACTCAAGAACAGAACGGTAGCCGAACTGCACGGCTACGCGGAAGCGCTGAACATCCAGCACTACGCCGGGCTCCGCAAGCAGGACCTCATCTTCACAATCTACCAGGGGCTTCTGGGGCGAAACGAAACGCCTCGGGTCGAAGGCGTACTCGACGTTCTTCCCGACGGTTACGGCTTCCTCCGGTCTCCCCGGTGGCACTACGTCGCCGGTCCCGACGACCCCTATGTGAGCCGTGCCCAGATCGAGTCCTACGGACTACGCCGGGGAGATGTCCTGGGTGGCCCGGTGCGCCCCCCCGCGAGCGGCGAAAGGCATCTCGCGCTGGTGAGGGTGGAGCACGTCAACGGCGACCGCCCCGAAGCCGCCCGCCTGCGCGCCTCCTTCGGGGCGATGCGCCCCCGCTACCCGGACGAGCGCCTGACGCTGGAGGTCCCCGGCGGGGACGTGGCCATGCGCATCATGGACCTGATCGCGCCGGTGGGGAGGGGACAGCGGGGCCTGATCGTGTCGCCGCCCAAGGCCGGGAAGACCACCATCCTGCGCAACATCGCCAACGCGATCTCGGCCAACCATCCGGACCTCGACCTTTTCGTACTCCTCATCGACGAGCGCCCCGAAGAGGTCACGGAGATGGAGGAGTCGACGAAGGGCGAGGTGGTCTCCTCCACCTTCGACGAGCCGGCCGAACGGCACCGCCACGCAGCCGAAATGGTCATCGAGAAGGCGAAGCGGAAGGTGGAGGGCGGCAACGACGTCGTCATCCTGCTGGACTCGGTCACCCGCCTCGCCCGGGCCTACAACACGCTGGCTCCGCAGTCGGGAAGAATCCTCTCCGGGGGCGTGGACTCCAACGCGCTGGCCCACCCCAAGCGCTTCTTCGGTTCGGCCCGCAAACTCCAGTGGGGCGGCTCGCTCACGATCATCGCCACCGCCCTGATCGAGACGGGCAGCCGCATGGACGAGGTGATCTTCGAGGAATTCAAGGGGACGGGGAACATGGAGCTGGTGCTCGACCGCGAGATCGCCGACCTCCGCATCTTCCCGGCCATCGACCTCAACCGTTCCGGGACCCGCCGCGAGGAGCTGCTCCTCACGGAGACCGAGCTGAACCGGGTCTTCCTGTTGCGCAACTTCCTGGCGTCGATGCCTCCGCCGGAGGCGATCCGGTTCCTGATGGACCGCATGGCCGATCACCGCACCAACGCCGAGTTCCTGCGGGCGATGGCGCAGGGGGTGTAGACGGGCGCGCCTACCGGCAACCCGCGGACAGGACCCTCGCGGCATCCGGGCGGAGTTTTCCGCACTGCCGGCGGCCGCGCCCGGCGGCCGGGCCGGTCAGGCGTCGGCGTCGCGGTAGCGCGGGTTCACCACCAGGCCGCCCTCCTGGAAGATCTTGCGGTCCCAGGGGTAGATGAGCGTCGCGTCGGTGGCGAGTGCGTAGTAGTCGGGCTTGTAGCCGCGCGTCCGTGCGAAGCTGGTGGCCGTGCGCACCTCGGCCGGACCCACGTCCCGCACGGCGGCCAGAGCCAGGCGGAGGGTCTCGCCGGAGGTGGTGATCTCGTCGACGATCAGGACGCGCCTGTCCCGGGCCTGGCGGGGGGCTGCGGAGAGGATCGAGGGGCGCTGCCGGACCACCTGGCCGCCCTCGCGCCGCGTGATCTTGAGCGAGAAGAAGTCGCGCCGCATGATCGAGGCGATGACGGCACCGGGAATCACACCCGCGCGCGCCACGCCGATGATGATCTCGGGGTCGTAGTCGCGCGCCACCTTCAGCGCGAGCGCCCGGCAGAGTTCGCCGAACATCTCCCACGACAGATCCAGGTATTCCTCGGATGGACTGATGTCGCGCTGGTCGAAGGAACGGCTCAACATTGTCTGCTCCTCTCCGCGCTGTAGACTTTACGTTCCCATGACGACCGACCTCCAGGCGAAGGCCGACGCCCGCTTTGCCGCCGCGCTCGCCGCCAGCGGCGCCCGCGACCCCCGGGACTACTACCGCGCACGGCTCCGGGATCTCAGGCGTTCCGACCCACAAGGATACGCCGACGCCGTCGCATATTACCAGAGTACGCTGGTTCCGTCCATTGCGGAGCAGGAGGCCGACCCGCTCGTGGCCTGGCGGGAATTCGGACTTCTGCTCGCTCGCCTGACCGCCCCGGGCCGCCCGGTGGCCGTGGACGCCGGCGGCCGCTCGCGCCCGTTCGAGCCGCCCGGAGAGGCGGGGGATCTGGTCCTGCACCTCCCCGACGCGAGAAACGCCCGCGCCCTCCTGGTGGGACTGCCGCCGAAGCCCTCCGCGGCCCAGATGGCGACCCACAACTGGCTTGTGCTGGGGCGGCGGGCGCTCGGGGGGTGAGGATCCCGTGGACAAACCCCTGCGGGCATTCGACCGGTAATTCATCCGGGCTGGACGCTCGCGCCCTGCGTTGCCCTTCGGGCGAAAACCAACGGTGCCGTGTGGAAAGAGAGCGGGGCTGCTATCTTCCGTGTCCCCCCACTCCCCCCGTGTCCGTTAGGCCCGTGTCTGCCCCATGCACAAGCTCCCAGCCCTTCGCCACCTGACAAGGCTCGCGGTCGCCATCGGCGCGGTCGGCCTCGGCGCCTGCGGAGATCCGGAGTCGGAGCGCGGCATCGTGATCGGGAAGATCGACTTCGACGATCCCACCTGGCGGTTGCCACGGATCCCCGAGACGGCAACCGTCGGGGTCCCCGTGGAGATTGTGGTCTGGACAGGGGGCAGCGGCTGCTATGAGTATTCGCGAACCGCGGGAGGGGTCGATGGTCGCTCGGCTACGGTAATCCCAATTGACACTTTCATTGTCGGCGGTTGCTCGACCGATCGCGAGTTCGTCGAACACAGGACAACGAGGACCTTCGAGGAGCCGGGGACCGCGGAGATCACGATCCAGTACAGTGACGGCGGGGCGGTTTCGCGCGAGGATCACAAGGGGGATCTGCGCAAGGTGTACACGGTGTCGGTTTCGCCCGCCGGCTAGGAGCCCGCGGACAGAATCCGCCGGCCATTCCACCGGCGATGCATCCGCGTCGGCCGCTCCGCTTCAACATTTCACGATGTAAAGACAACGTTACACAGTGTAAACCACAGTGTACATTCGGTGACTCCAACGGGAGTTGTCCATGACCGGCACCGCCCTGCTGATCGCCGCCCTGCAGCAGGCCACTCTGTCGGGCGTGGTCCGCGACAGCGTGGATCTCGAGCCCGTCGCGCACGCCCGGGTCACGGTCACCGCCGGCGGTGGCGAGGCGGCGGCCACGGCGGGAGTGTCGGACCGGTATGGGG
>CAZTOF010000539.1:0-1661 GCA_964615515.1 uncultured Gemmatimonadaceae bacterium | reverse complement strand
TCCCCAGTTCATCCGTCTCCAGCATCGCCATCAGTCCCCCGGGACCAAGGGCCATCGGCATGGGCGTTCCGGCGGGATAGCTGCCCAGGTAGCGGCCGTCAGGGGTCAGCACATCGATGGGGCCGTCGCTGAACAGGTCCTCGCCACGCCGCTGCACCCAGATTCGGCCGTCCCAGGTCGTGCGTAGGTCCAGAATCACCGGGACTTCGTCGGCCACCGGGACCGCTTCCAGCTGCGCCAGCGTCGACAACCGGACGCCTTCGCGCATTCTCTCGTCCATGTCCAGCGATCCCACCATCGTCTCGCCCGTCGTGGCGTTCTGGATCATGCGGTTCCCCTGCCCCCTGGCCTCGAATCCCGCGATCGCTTCGTCGATCCGGCGCTCGAACTCGGCCTCCACGATCCGGTCGGTCACGGGGACGGGGTGCATGGGACGCGAGAGGATGCGGACGAGCTCGCCGTCCGCCTCGAGGATCTTGATCGCGTACGCCGACGAATCGGAGAATGCCAGCCCCCCTTCCGGCAGGGTACCGACGATCAGAGGTGGACCGAACGTACGCGGCGGTGGCGTGACACCACCCATCGGGATCTCGCGCCCGCCGATGCGGAGCGTGAGTTCGCCGACGGGCGGCAGGCTCCAGGCCTGGAAGACCGTCTCGAGGGCCACTTCGTCGCCGTCCAGCGCGGCGCGCAGAATACGGCGCTTTCCGGGAGGGTCCCTTTCGTCCTCCGGTATGGTCTCCTCGATCCGTGCCAGCCCGACTCCCGTGAGGACAACGCCATCGCGCCCCCCGTGGATGCGGTCCGCGACCGCCAGCAGGTCATTCCCCACCCGCACGCCCCGGTCGAAGCTACCGTCGCCGTTGTAGATCTGGAACGCGCGGTGCCGCGGCACATCACTCACGACGATGCGCCCGTCCTCCAGGACCGCCAGCCACCGTGGGAAATCGAACTCGCCGGGGCCGTCGCCGGCACGTCCGATCGTCCGCACGAAGTTTCCCTCACGGTCGACCACCGCCACCTCCAACCCGTCGAAGTCGAGCAGGTACAGGTTGCCGGCGCGATCGAAGGCGGCATCCTGGATGCCTCCAAACTGCTCCCAGGGCTCCCCGTCGATCCCCCCAACCCGGAACACCTCCTCGAAACCGGGGTCGAGCAAGCGGTCCTCCGCGGGCAGCTCGACCAGATCCTGGGCGGCGGCGGGTACGCCGACTCCACCCGCCAGCGACGCGACGCCAGCGGTCAGAAAGACGCCGGCGATCAGAAACCTGTGCATTCGTCCCTCCTGTTCATGCCCATTACGACTCCGGTCGACGCTCTCGGCGTTGTCTCGCTCCGGCCCCGCTGCCGGCCGAGTCGTTCAGCACCGCCGAGTGGAGGGCGGCGAACGCCGAGTACTACGAGTGGCGCGAGAACCGCAGCGACGTGTCATGCGACCCGCGAGATCCGCAGGCGAGGCCGCGTGGGGCCATGGTTGTAGTGCGCGAAGCCACCACCGTTCGTTGCGCACCGACTCTCTTCCCAAAGAGCTTGTTTGACATGACTGCGGACCTCGTGATCCTCCGACGGCTCTTGAGCAGCCCTTTCCCGATCCTGGGTGCCCTGGTGCTGGCGGGATGCGAGATGAGCATCATTCCGGCCGATGCCATCATGCATCCGAC
>CAZTOF010000538.1:0-2871 GCA_964615515.1 uncultured Gemmatimonadaceae bacterium | reverse complement strand
GAACTTGTCGTCGGTGCGGCCGCGGAAGTGGAAGAACCCGTCTTCGTCACGCTCGAAGAGGTCGCCGGTCGCCAGCCAGCCGTCCCGGATCCGGGCGGCGAGAACATCTACCCCAAGGAGGTCGAGGACCTGCTCCTTTCGCATCCGGACGTGCTGGACGCCGCGGTCGTGCCGGTCCCGCATGCGCTGAAGGGTGCGGTGCCCGCGGCGATGGTGAAGCTGGCGTCGGGGTCGGCGCTGACGGCGGGGGCGCTGAAGCGGTACACGCTCCAGGAGGGGCCGGCGTATGCGCACCCCAGGCACATCGTGGCGGTCGACGAGATGCCGCTGACGGGCGTGGGGAAGGTGGACCGGGCGGAGATTCTGGAGGTGTTGAGGGGGGTGGCCAAGTAGCGACTGGCGGAGATGCTTCCGACAGAGGAGGTCGCTATGACGTGGTTCGAGAACCCTCAATACCTGGTATCACAAGCCCTCCAGAGACGCACGAAACACCACGGCTTGTGCGTCTCCCGTCGGCGATTCTCTCACCGTCGAGACCAAATCGCTGCTGCAAACGGGCAACAGGTACTCATCGAGCCTCAGCGAAGCCAGTACCGTCCCGTTCCGAATGTCGAGCACCTCCACGATCGTGTCCCAAGTCCGCCGCGCCCAAGCCAAGTACTCGGCATCACTCTCGGGATCGGGCGTCCACCGGGGGTCGGCGACAATCGAATATGTCCAAAGGAGACCGTCCTCGCCTTCCCAAAGGTGACGGAGAATGTTGGGCGGTGGAGCTTCCTGATACCATGCCTTGACGTCGTCCGGGGAACCAGGGTCCCCGGGCGGGAACCACTCGACATCCCGGACGATTGTCAGGTCACGCGTCCCCGCCACCGTCCAACGATCAATTTCGTAGGTCCAATACTTGGCGGCCCAATAGTCGCCGGTTTGCGATGGGCTAACCGTTCGCCTGTCCATGTCAGCGATGCCCTGCCGAACCATCCTCCGTGACGGAAGCTCGTGCGCGATCAACTCCTGTCCACTCCCGCTATACCTTCGGAGCAGCGGGCTGTCGGCGCCGCGGACCCCGTGAGCAAGGGTGTGAAAGATGAACCCCCCGTCTGCGAGACGCGCAAAGCCGAAGACCCGCGGCGGTAGCATGAACGACGCCACGTAGTCCCCTCTTGGGCTCAGGGTCGTGAGCCGGGACTGGGACCGATCGATCACGAATAGAGTATCGGCAGGGCCGACTATCACACTGAGGTTGTCTCCGAGTTCCCCGGGACCCGCGCCGCGACGACCCCGCCTACCGACAAAGGTCCCCTGATGGTCATAGACGAAGATCTCACCGCCACCCGCGATACCGCTCGACACGTATTCGCCGGTAGAAAGCCGACCGGCGATGCAGGCGGTGTGTGCGCTGCCAGACGCTATCGAGGCAGGATCGTCCACGCTGCCGAGAGTGACCAGCTCCTCGAGGACGATCTCGCATTCCGCACACGATGGAACGCCCGAAATGAACATGCGGCCATCATCGGCCGCACGGTCGGGGTCCGAGCAACCGGCACCGAGCAGGACCGCCCCAAGCAGGACTGCCCGAGTGAGGACAAGGGCGCCTGAAGCGGACGAAGACACGTTCCGCCGAGCCGACCCAAGGCTGAGAAGGACCGACAAGCCCGACAACAGTGCGCACCTCACCCAGCAGTACAGGAGGTGGGGTTCATCTCCGGCTCCCGTAGCCAAGCCAAGCGGTCGGCCAGGAATCAAGTCTTGGAGCACCACCCCTTGTGGCCATTCGGGTTTGGCTCACAGGTCTCACACATGATGGCGCAATCCAGGTCCAACCTGCATCTCGTTTCTTCGTCGCACTCCTGAACGCACACGGCGCTTGAAGCAGGGGATACCATTGGAGCCGCGAGCAACGCGACGATGGGCAAGGAAGAGAATAACCCTTCGCATGGTTTCCCCTCCTTAGGGGTTGAGGTTGGCCGACGATTGGTGTGGATTCCGGCGATACTGCTCGGCCAAGATGGCCAACCGACTGCCTTGTAGAATGCCTAGCGACAAGGAAGCCTCCGCGCAAGGTTGTCTTGCCGCAGCGTGATCAATGAGTATCGGCTATTCCCAAGAGTGCTGATTCAAAAATGTATATTGAATTAGCCTAGTCCTGCCGCTACCCTTCCCTCACCATGATCCAACGAGACCTCGCCCCCGAAGTCATCCGGGCGGCCGCCGAAATGCCCGCCGTCACGGTCACCGGCCCGCGGCAGAGCGGGAAGACGACCCTGTGTCGGACGCTCTTCCCGGAGCACGCCTACCGAACGCTCGAAGCGCCCGACCACCGTGCCTTCGCCACCGACGACCCGCGCGCGTTTCTGGCCCAGTTCCCGGACGGCGCCGTACTCGACGAAGTCCAGCGAGTGCCGGCTCTGCTTTCGTACCTGCAGGGGATCATCGACGCCGATCCGGCACCGGGACGCTGGATCCTGACGGGCTCGCAGAACCTGACCCTGCTCGATTCGGTCAGCCAGTCGCTGGCCGGCCGCACCGAGGTCTTCCACCTACTGCCGCTGACCTGGGAGGAGATCACGCGGTTCGACCGCTGTCCCGCCGACCTCGACGAAGCCCTGTTGAGCGGCGGGTATCCGCGCATCTTCGATCGCGACCTCAAGCCCTCGCGCTGGCTCCGATCCTATGCGGGCACCTATCTCGAGCGGGACGTGCGATCGATCAGCAACATCGGCGATCTCGTCGCGTTTCAGCGATTCCTCGAACTCTGCGCGGGCCGGACGGGGCAGCTGGTGAACTACTCGTCGCTGGCCGACGACTGCGGCATCTCTCAGCCCACGGCCCGGGCGTGGCTGAGCGTCCTGGAGACGAGCTTCATCACAT
>CAZTOF010000537.1:0-5524 GCA_964615515.1 uncultured Gemmatimonadaceae bacterium | reverse complement strand
GATTGTGGGTGGGGGTGGCGGGGGCGTGCAATGGGCCCCCGCTTGCGAGTCGCGAAAAACGGGGCCTACGATGATCGGATGGACGCGACCGGCAACGCGGCGAACCCGCCGCTCCCCTGCTGCGGGAGCGTGCCGGGCGTGCGTGGCTGAGCCATGCTGCACGGCGCGAGACACGGATGGATCGAAGTCGTCGCAGGTGTCATGTTCAGCGGCAAGTCGGAGGAGCTGATCCGGCGCGTGCGGCGCGCTCTGATCGCCGGACGGCGCGTTCAGCTCTTCAAGTCGCACCTCGACGACCGCTACGGCGGCCGGTTCCGGATCTCGTCCCACGACGGCCGGCAGATCGACGCCGAACCCGTCTCCAACTCCGTGCGGCTCGCCGAGAAGGTCCGCCCGGAGACTCAGGTCGTCGCGATCGACGAGGCCCAGTTCATGGACGACGGCATCTGCGGGGTTGTCGAGGCGCTGGCGGACGGGGGGATGCGCGTGATCGTGGCCGGCACCGACATGGACTTCCGCGGCGAGCCGTTCGGTCCCATGGGGCTGCTCCTGGCGAGGGCCGAGCGGATCGACAAGCTGAGCGCGATCTGCGTCGTGTGCGGCGATCCGGCTACGAAGAACCAGCGCCTGATCGACGGGGAGCCGGCGCCCGCGGAGGGGCCGACAATCCAGGTCGGGGGCGCCGAGAGCTACGAGGCGCGGTGCCGGCGTTGTCACGAGGTGCCGAAGCGCGACCGGGCGCAGCGGGAGTTGTTGCCGGATCCGCAGGTGGGTCCGGGGAATGACAACCGTAGTTGACAAAATGTAAAGCGGACTTGACAGCGTGCGAAGTCACCCGCTGGCGCGCGTCGGCCAGGGTCGGGCCATCGAGGTAGGAGCCGTCGGGCGCGAGCACATCGTAGTCCGTCGCCCGGGTGCATGGGCTGGCGGGGAGACAGTTGCGGATGAGATCCCCGCGCCCGTATCCATTGATGAGTACGCCAATCCGCCAGAATGGTCCAATCGGTCATGATCGAATTCCTCGGCATCGGACATCTCTTCGAGCTTTCCCGGACGGAAGCGATCCTGGGCTTCTTCACCCCGCTCATGATCTTCGCGGTGTTTCTCGTGGCGCAGCTCGTGCTGCCGGCAAGACGGGTTTCGGGCTACGTGATCGCTCCGGAGACCGGTGAACCACGCAGCTACCGTCTGAACGGGCTTCCGGTGTTCGCGATCGCCGTGATCGTGTGGGCGTTCGAGCTCACCGGGATGCCGCGGGACTGGTTCTACCGGTCTTCGGTCTACGCCGTGGCCGGAGGTACGGTCTTCACCGTCATCTTCACGATCCTGGCGGTGTTCAGCCAGCCGGAGGGCAGGGTCAAGAGCCGGTTCCTGGCGTGGTGGTTCGGGCGCGCCCAGGAGATCCAGCTGTTCAACGGCCGCTTCGACGTGAAGATGTACTTCTACGTCGTCGGCGGGACGATGCTGTCGCTCAACGCCCTGTCCGGGGCCGTGTACCACTACGAACTCTTCGGCGAGAACTCCAATCCGGGGGTCTTCCTGTACGCGGCGATCTTCACGTTCTACGTGCTGGACTACTTCGTCTTCGAGCGCGTCCAGCTTTACACCTACGACCTGATCCACGAGAATGTCGGCTTCAAGCTGTTCTGGGGCGGACTCGTCGTCTACGGCTGGATGTTCATCCTCCCGCTCTGGGGAATGGCCGTCTATCCGGACCCCGGATTCCCGCCCGGCTGGAAGAACTTCTGGCTTGTCGGAACGGCGGCGCTGTTCCTGTGCGGCTGGTGCATCTCGCGCGGCGCCAACATGCAGAAATACACCTTCAAGCGATGGCCCGACCGCAAGTTCCTGGGGCTCATCCGGCCGGAGTACATCGAAGCCGGCGACCGCAGGATCCTGTGCAACGGCCTGTGGGGTGTCGCCCGCCACTTCAACTACATGGGCGAGGGATTCTTCGCCCTGTCGATCGCCCTGGTGTTCGGCTACTTCACGAACCTGTGGGCCTGGACCTATTTCATCTTCATCGTCTCGATGTTCACCTACCGGCAGCGCGATGACGACAAGCACTGTGCCGAGAAATACGGGGCCGAACAGTGGGCCGAGTACCGGGCGCGGGTGAAGTGGCGGATTGTTCCCGGGATCTACTGAGGCCCGGGCCGGGTCTGGTCGGCAGCCCCGCGCCCTTCTCATCGGGGTCCCGGCACTCGTCGCCATCAGGACCGCAAGCCTGCAATCCTGCGATCCGTCCGATCCGGCGCCCACCTCAGGGGCGCTCGAAACGCTCGATCCCTCACTTTGGCCCGCGATCGAAGCGGAACGGGTCGCCACGACCGAGCTCACCTTCAACCCGCACTTCGGCGCGGACCCCGGTGCTGAAGTCGTCATCTCGGCGGATGGGGACGTGTTCGTGGCGCAATGGCAGGACGGGGCCATACAGGTCATCGGCGAGGCGGGCGAACTCGTTCGCACGATCGGGCGAAGCGGCGAAGGGCCGGGCGAGTTCATGCTGCTCTCGGCCATCTGGCTCGCGGGCGACACCCTGGTCGCGGCCGACCGCCAGTCGATGCGCGTCAACTCGTTTGAGACAGACGGGCGATTTGTAGATTCCCATGCGGCGACACCCCAGCCGGCTTGGGAGGCTGGCTGCTGCTCTACCTCTGCGCCTCCGTCCCCTACCTGCTCTTCCATTCGGCGGGCCTGTCTGGGCTCTTCGGCTATCCCCTCTGGCTGCTTGCCGCCATCTTCCTTCTCCTCGCCTCGCCGCTCGCTCTCGTTCTCCTGAAATCGCCGTGGGCTCCCGGGTGGAACGTAGTTGCGCTGTGGGTCGTCGCTCTATCGATCACGCTCCGTGCCGCCGCCGTCCCCATCACTCTACCGAGCGGCGACGCGCCAGATCGGAGGGACCCGGAGGAATGGGCCGTCGCGACCGCGATCCTCGTGGCCATCGTGGCCGTGTCGCTGGCATGGGCGACGATCTGGACGGCGTACTTCCGGCGATCGGTTCGCGTGCGGAACACCTTTTTGTCGCCGGGGGCGGAGTGAAGGCTTGCGACGGAGGCCCCGAGCGCGGCGCGTGTGCAGGCGGCACTTCGGAGACTTGAACGCCTGGGGATCGTCGATACCGCGAGGGGAGAGTGGGAGATTGCGGACCCGGAGTTTCCAGTCCATCCGGGAGAGTTCGGTGAGCCGGATCATTGGAATTCGCGAAAACCCCCGGCTACGGTAGACCGGAACGATTTGGGGTGACGGAGGAGGCTTTGCGTGGCTATCGCGGGATGCGGTGCGGAGGCGCCCCCGCCCGAAGCTTCCGGCCCATGCCCGGCGGGCGACTGCCAGATCGAACTCGAACACATCACACGTATCACCGACGCGGACGACCCCGGTATTCTTCCGGAATACGTGATCTGGCTCCAGGAGACCGAAGCAGGGACGTTCGTGTCGGCAAGTCTCGATTTGACACATATCGTGGAGTTCGGTCCAGATGGACGCCTCGCGAGGCAGTATCGCCCGGACTTGAGTCACATCCTGACCCGAAAGGTCGCGCTGGGTCAGGATGGAACGGTCTGGGCGATGGCTCCGGCAAGGTATCTTCTCGAGCGCTGGGATCCGTCTACCGGAGAACAGCCGCAGTCGACCCGGATTCGGTCCGACTGGTTCCGTGAGTCTATCGAGCCGTACACAGATGAGACGGCGCGCCCACCTCCGCTGGTTGAGGGTCTGTGGGAAGATGAGGACGGCCTTGTCTGGACCATCGTCCAGGATGCGGATGTCGATTGGGAACCTCCACCACGCGCCAACGAGCACCGCCGCCTCGAGCGGCAGGAATGGGAGCGGCTCCACGATTGGGTGGTTGGTAGCATGAGGAAGTGCTTGGGCGGCGGAGGAACGATGACCATGGTCGACATCGACCAACTCCGCGGCTCGATCAAAGCGAGGGATGTCCGGGCCGTCAAGAACCTGCTCGCAAACCATACCCATAGCACAGCGCTCAACGTTGAGCGGTCAGCTGTTCAGGTCCTGGACTGCGAAGGGGCGGTCATCGCGCATTTCCCCGTTGGCCAGAAGCTCCTTGACCGGGTGTCGGCGGAGTAGCGACCTACGCCACCCTGTGTCCCATGGGTAGTGACTGGGCCAACGGTGGCTGAAGAACGAGGCGGACTCCGGGGCGTGGCTGAAAGGCGCCTTGGGGGCCCGCTCGGCTTCATCCAGGGTGCCCCAAGAAGCCTCACGTTTGCCCTGCAGCCGCTCGCCCACCTGGGCAAGCCCGGCCGGCAGCCACGCCATCAGCAGGTATTCCCCCACCGACGGCCCCATCCCGGCCGAGGTCACGCGGGACTCCCTGCCCAGCGCGTCCACGATGCGGTCCCCTCCCGGCGTGAGGATTGGCTCGTTTCCCCCCGTCGGGAAGCGCGCGATGCCGGACGAGCTCACGTGATCTTCCATTGTGAGCGTGCAGATCCGTGCCGCCGGCCCCCGACCCGTCCGGCGGAAGGTGCTTGCGGAACCAGAAGGCGTCGCGGGGGCCGTCGAGGACGCCTGTGACGACGCGAAAGCGGTCGGCGGCGAGCCTCTGGATGGTCAGGTCGGCGCGGAAGCCACCGTCCGGCGTCAGGACATTCCACAACCGTGGACGCGGGGGAGCAAGGGGGTCGGGGCAACCATCCGGTCGGCGCGGAAGCGGTGAATCACGGCTTCCCCGTATCCCCCCCTGAATCACGAGTGGCAGGTCAGTGGGCCGGGGGTGGGGTGAGGGGAAACTGGAGGTGACATGCCTCGGTGGGCGTCTCGCCGCCTTCAACCTCAGTAGTGGTAGCGGGCCGCCAGGAAGTGGACGCGATCGTCGGTGACCTGGTAGACCAGCCGGTGTTCGGTGTCGATGCGGCGCGACCATCGCCCGGCGAGTTCGCCGCGGAGTCGTTCGGGCTTGCCCAGGCCTCCGAAGGGATCGCGGAGTACCGCGTCCACCAGCTTGAGCGTGCGCAGGGCCCGTTTGCGATCGGTGCGGGTCCGGTACGCCAGGTCCTGAAGAAAAGCACGATCGAAGACTGCTTCTCTGCGCTGAGTTCCAGTCACTCGTCCGCCAGAACGAGGCGTCGTCGCAGTTCATCGACGTCAACGACCTCGCCCTCTCCGGCGTCAGCCCGAGCCATCGCCTCTCGCAATCTCTCGGCGTTCTTCGGGGAGCGAAGCAGGTAACTCGTCTCCATCCACGCGCTCAGATCCTCGGCAGCGATCAGGGCGACGGGTTCCTTGCCGCGCCTGCGGATGACGACCGGTTCGTGCGTGTCGGTCACCTGGTCCATGAGTGCGGCCAGGTTCTTCCGCGCGCCGGTGTAGGATGTCTCTCGTACCATTGTAGGATTCCCGGATTTGGCAACCTGAACGTCCTGATGATTATGTACAGATAGTCTGTACCACTAAGTGAGGGATGGCAAGGGAGATTCCCCGTTCGGCACGATACCAGCCGTACCGCCCGGGTTTCGCTGCCAGGCCCACACTCAAGCGCGTAGAAAGCTATTCCCCC
>CAZTOF010000536.1:0-1682 GCA_964615515.1 uncultured Gemmatimonadaceae bacterium | reverse complement strand
CCCGGCGTCGGCCGCGAGAACCACGCCTGCCCGTACGACTCCCCGCCCCGGCCCTCCTCGCCGAACTGGAAGGCGGGCGCGGGTTCGAAGGCCGCGGCCCCACCGGCCAGCACCTCCGCGGTCAAGTCCTGGAGCGGCGCGATGTCGACGATCCAGATCGAGCGTCCGTGCGTGCCCGCGATCAGCTCGCGGTCGCGGGGGTGGATCTCCAGGTCGTGCACCGGCGCCGTGGGCAACCTCTCCATGAAGCGCCGCCAGGAGGCGCCCCGGTCCAGCGAGGCGTACACACCCACGTCGGTCCCCACGAAGAGCAGGTTCTCGTTTCGCGGGTCCTCCCGGATGACGTGCACGAAATCGGGGGCTCCGGTGGGGAGTCCGGCCGCGATGGAGCGGAAGGAGGCCGCGCCGTCGTCGGAGACGTACACGTACGGCGTGAAGTCGTTGGTGCGGTGGCCGTCGAAGGAGACGTACACGCGTCCGGCGTCGTGGCGCGAGGGCTCCACCCTGCTGACATAGGTGCCCGCGGGGACCCCCTCGAAGCGTTCGGTGAGCTCGACCCAGTCGCCGCCGTCGTCCGGCGACATCCAGACGCGCCCGTCGTCGGTGCCCGCGTAGAGGAGCCCCTGCCGCAGCGGCGACTCCGCCAGCGCCGTGATCGTGGCGTGCGTCTCCGCGCCGGTCACGTCCGGGGTGATTCCCCCCGTGGTGCGCGTGCTCACCTCGATCTTCCCGGGGTCGGCGTAGGAGAGGTCCGGGGAGATAATCCGCAGGTCGTCGCCGAAATCGGTACTCTTGACAATCCGATTGCCAGCAGCGTAGAAGTGGCTACGGTCGTGCACGGACTGGAAGAACGGGGTGTTCCAGTTCCAGCGCATGATGTGGCTCAGCGAGTCCGCGGCCGCCTGTTCGCGAAGCGCCGCGATCCGTGGATCGTCTTCTGCCGCGCCGGCCTCCAGCAGCACCACGATGCTGTCCTGCAGGGGGCGCCAAGGGTCCTCCCACCTGGGCTTCCGCAGCGAATTGGACTCACGCGTGGCCATGTTGAGCCGCCGCATGTTGCCTCCTTGCGATTCGGCCCACACGAGGTCGGGGTCCTCGGGGTCCTGAGCGGTCACGAACCCGTCGCCACCGCTGATCGAAGCCCAGTGGTAGTTCGAAATCGAGCCCCTTGACAAACGACTAGGACCGCACCATGTTCCGTTATCCTGCAACCCGCCGCACACACGGTAGGGCTTCTCCATGTTGTAGGACACGTCGTAGAACTGCCCCAGCGCCATCGTGTCGAGGTAGCGCCAGTTTCCGCCCTTGTCGTATGTGATGGCCACACCGCCGTCGTTGCCGACCACGATCCGTTCCGGGTCGACCGGGTCGATCCACATGGCGTGGTGGTCGACGTGGATGCCGACGGTGATGCTTCCCACCGTGCGCCCACCGTCGTTGGAGAACAGCACCGGCGTGGACGAGAAGTAGACCCGGTCGGGATCCCGCGGGTCGACGCGCACCTGCGAGTAGTAGAAGGGTCGGGTGTTGGCGTCGTTGACCTTCTCCCACGTTTCGCCCCCATCTTCGCTGCGGTAGAGTCCGCTGCCGCCGGAGGGCGGGCTCCCACCGGTCCCGCCGGCCCGCTCACCGGCGCCGGCCTCCTCATCGCCTTCGCCTTCCTCACCAGCCCCTCCCTCTTC
>CAZTOF010000535.1:0-2139 GCA_964615515.1 uncultured Gemmatimonadaceae bacterium | reverse complement strand
GCCAGCAGATTTACAGTCTGCCCCGGTTGGCCGCTTCGGTACCCCACCAAAAAACACGTTCCCACCCCGCCCGCCAAGCTGGCAGTGCGCATCTCGGGCTCGGATGGAAACGAGCAAAGAAAGATAACTATTCCGCGGGCGGGTATCAATAGCCGCTGCCCCAAAGCTGACGCGGGGACTCGAACCCCGGACCTGCTGATTACAAATCAGCTGCTCTACCGACTGAGCTACGTCAGCGGGTGAGAAAGTTGGTGCTTCACGGCCCCCGGCGGAACCCCGTGCCGCACCGGACAGGGTGCTGCGGGGTGGATGTCGGGCCTCGTCCCGGCGGTCGTCGGCCGCTGGCGGCCCGCGCGGATGGGCGTAGCGGCCCCACGCCCACCCGGGCTATCGGGCCGCGTTCGAGCCGGAGCGCAGCGATAAAGTCACGGAATCCCGCGCACCCGGGTCCAGCGCGTCCCTTCCGGTGTATCCTCCAGCCGGATCCCCTCCGCGGCCAGTTCATCCCGGATCCGGTCCGCCGTGGCGAAGTCCCTGTCGGCGCGGGCCCGATCGCGGGTCTCCACCAGGCGACTCACCCGGTCCTCCTCTTCGTCCGCGACCTCCCTGGACCGAGACGCCAGGTCGAGAACGCCCAGCACTCCGTCCATCCCGGCCAGGGCCGCGAGCACGGCTTCCCGGTCCTCGCGGAACATCCGTTCCCCCGCGCCGTCGAGCGCCGTGTTCACCTCGCGCACCAGCGTCCAGAGCGCCGCCAGGGCCCGCGGCACGTTGAGGTCGTCGTCCAGCGCGGCGCCGAACGCGGCCAGGTGATCCCGGGCGCGCGCCGCGAGGTCGCCCCCGGAACCGGTCGCCGCGGGGCACTCGCGCACGCGGCGGCGAAAGTCGACGAGGCGCTGCACGCGGGCGGTCGCGTCGTCCAGGCCGTCACGGGTGAAGTTGAGTTCGCTGCGGTAGTGGGCCGAGAGGAGGGCCCAGCGGATCGCGGCGGGATCGTAGCCCTCGTCGAGCAGTTCGCGCACCGTGTGGAAGTTGCCCAGCGACTTGGACATCTTGCGCGCGTCCACCTTGAGGTGCCGGACGTGCAGCCAGAAGCGGGCGAGGGGGCGCCCGGTCGCCGCCTCCGACTGCGCGATCTCGTTTTCGTGGTGGGGGAAGAGGAGGTCTTCGCCGCCCAGGTGGATGTCGATGGTGTCGCCGAGCAGCGACCCGGCCATGACCGAGCACTCCAGGTGCCAGCCGGGCCGCCCGGGTCCCCACGGCGAATCCCAGACCGCGCCCACCTGCTCGTCGACGGGCTGGGCCGCCTTCCAGAGCGCGAAGTCGCGCGTGTCGCGCTTGTCGAAGTCCTCCGCGTCGATGCGGGCGCGCCCGGCCGCCTCGTCCCCGCCCTTGCCGGAAAGCCGCCCGTAGTCCCCGAACGACGGCACCGAGTAGTAGACCGACCCGTCCGCCGCGCGGTAGGCGTGGCCCTTCTCCACGAGGCCCCCGACGAACGCCACCATCGCGGGGATGTGGGCGGTGGCCCGGGGGTGGGTCGAGAACGGCAGGAAGCCGAGGGTCCCGGCGTCGTCCAGGAAGGCCCGGGCGAAGGGTTCGGTGTGCTCGCTCAGCGGAAGCCCCGCGTCCGCCGCGCCCTGGATGGTCTTGTCGTCGACGTCGGTGAAGTTGACCACGAAGTCGACCTCGTGGCCGCGCCGGCGCAGGTGGCGGTGGAGCAGGTCGTAGACGAGAAAGGTGCGGAAGTTGCCGATGTGGGCGAAGTCGTAGACGGTGGGGCCGCAGCCGTAGACGGTGACCCGTCCGGGCCGGAGCGGCTCGAACGGGCGGGTTTCGCGGCCGAGGGAGTCGTGGAGTCTCATGCGGGGTCCGGGCTGCGGGGTGTGAGCCGACATTGGGTTGGGGCGGTCACCAGGAGGTCAGCGCCCGTCCCGCGCGGCCCGGGCCTCGGCCGCGATGCGCGCGAAGGCCCTGGCCGGGTCGGGTGCTCCGGTCACCGGGCGGCCGACGACGATGTGCGTGGCCCCGGCGGCAAAGGCCTCTGCCGCGGTGCGAACCCGGCGCTGGTCGTGGACCGGGGCGCCGGAGGGACGGATTCCCGGCGTCACGATGCGGCGCCCGGGTCCCATGGTTCCCCGC
>CAZTOF010000534.1:0-1858 GCA_964615515.1 uncultured Gemmatimonadaceae bacterium | reverse complement strand
GCCCCGAAGCGGCCCGATTCGCCCGAAATCCGCCTGTTCGACCGCCCGTTTGCGCCCGAAACGGTCCTCACCCCCGTATACATACCGAAATACTCGAGGGCCGAGGGCTCCGCGAGGGTAGAAAACGGACGGGAACTACCTAGCTAGCTAGCTACACCGAGCCCGACTGCGGGCCCACTTCATATCCGTGCCGACAGCGGCATCAGTGCTGTTGGCCCTGGCGGCTTGCGAGCGGCTGGCCGGACCGGACGGGACTGCCCGGTCACCCACCGCCGGGCCGGAGGAGCAGGCCGCCGTGGAAGCTCTCGGTGAGGACCCGCACATGGTGGCCCTGGCCCTCGAGATTCCCGGTTTCGGGGGATACTGGTACGAGTCGCCCGGCGGACGGCTTGTGGTTGCGCTGACCGCCGATGCCGGCGAAGGGGGGTTTCCGGCAGCCCGCCGGGCGGTGCTGGCCCGGCTTGCGGCGGATGTCACGCACGCCTCGCCCGACGCGAGCGAGTTGATCGAGCCCCCGCCGGAGATGGTGGAGCGGACGGTCCGGTATTCGTTCATTGAACTGGCTCGCCACCGTGCGCGCCTCCGAGCCCTGTTCGGCGTTCCCGAGGTCGTGAGCCTTGGGGTGGACGAGGAGCTCAACCGCGTCGAGATCGGCTTGGAGGATCCGTCGGCGGAGGAGGCGGTCCTGGCTCTCGTCGCGGAGTTGGAGGTCCCGGCGGAAGTGGTCTCCTTTTCGCAGGGCTCGCGAATCAGGATGTCGAGTGCGGATTCCGGCAGGTGGTCGCCACACCCGTTGCCGTCGGGAGGAAGTGGGGGAGTTAGGCTTGATGGCCCCACCGCCGACGGGAAGCTGCGGGCCGGATACCAGGTTGAGGCAGATGGAGGGTCGGAATGCACATTGGGCTTCACCGCCGTTCTCGACAACGGCGGTCTGGTCTTTGTTTCCAACTCCCATTGTTCGGAGACCCCGTGGAGGACGGACTTCGGCGATTGGGGCCAGCCTGATACGGATAGCATAGTGGGTATTGAGGTGGAGGATCCGCCTTACCGGAGGTGTGGGATTCTCCGACGTAAGTGCCGGGATTCCGATGCGTCGATGATCGCGGTTGACACCAGTGTTTCCATTGCGCTTGGAGAGATCGGCAGGACCGTGCGAAGGGACCGGGACTGTAGGGATTTTAACGGCGATCTCTCAAAGGAACTTTGCAAGATGGATGTCGATTCGGTGAACCCGACGATACGCATAACCTCTGTCAGAACCAGCAGTTCAACGAATGACATCCTGGACCAGATCGGCATTGGCACCGGATGGACCTGGGGCCGGGTGACGAAAACCTGCGAGGACGTGAAGGGGGAAACCGGGGTAGTGGTGAAGTGCGCCGACGAAGTCGACTTCGTGACGGGGGACGGGGACAGCGGCGCCCCTGTCTTCCAATACTCAGAGGACGACGGTACCGCAGAGTTCAGGGGAATCGTGTTCGGGTACCATGAAACCACCCGGTCGGACGATTTCGGCTGGAAGGGCGTGTTCCAGGACCTGGAGCAGATCGAATGGGATCTCGGGAGATTGAGGGTGATGGATCCTGGTTATCTGTTGGTCAGGATTGAGGGTCCGAGAGCCGCGCTACGCGGGGAAACGTGCACCTGGACCACGCGCACATGGGGACTGAGGCCGTCCAGGTATGAATGGTCAGGCATATTGCGCGGGTCAGGCCCCCGCCTCACCGGCGTCGTGAACAGGGGCGGGTGGTTGCGGGTGACCGTTACCGACCCGTTGGGCCGGACTGCGAGCGACTCGCTCGAAGTGATCGTCGGGATAGGGCCGTGCGAGGGTGATGACCCTGACGATCCTGACGAT
>CAZTOF010000533.1:0-5488 GCA_964615515.1 uncultured Gemmatimonadaceae bacterium | reverse complement strand
GGCCCGATCCCCCTCGGATCGCCCAGCGTCACCGCCAGACGGACAAAACTCAACGGCTCATGATGTAAAGACAACATTACATAATGTAATGCAGGGTTTACATTCCTTTGATTTCCACGTACGTCTTCGCGCGCAGCCCCTCCATCAACGCTTCGCGCCGCTTGTCCTGGATCAGGGTGGCCCGGATCGATTCCTCCAGGTCCTCGTAGGTGTACTCGCCGGCTTCGCGGACCTCGAGAATCTTCACGACGGCGAAGTGCTCCCCGTGGTCGAAGTTGAACTGGATGGGCCCCACGATTTCGCCCGGCCGGCGCTGGCTGAGGGCGCTGATGTACGCCGCCGGGAAGTACTCCACCACATCGCGCAGCGGCAGCGTGGCCGAGTCGGGGAGCGCGCCGTCGTGGTATTCGTCGATCAGGGCCTGGAAGTCCTCGGAGCCCGCCCGTTGTGCGATGTCCCCGGCGAGCCGGCGGCTCCGGGCGAGGTCGGCCACGTCCAATGCCGGGCGAATGAGTATGTGCCGAGCCGAGCGTTCCTGGGCGCGGGCCCGCTCGACCTTGATGATGTGAAACCCGCGTTCGGTCCTTATCACATCGCTGATGCCACCCTCCGGAAGGGCGAAGGCGGCGTTCTCGAAGTCCTCGGTCATCTGGCCCCGGCGGAACCAGCCCAGGTCGCCCCCGACCGTGGACGAGGGGCCCTCCGAATACAGGGTCGCGAGGTCGGCGAAGTCCTCGCCGGCCCGCGCCCGCTCCAGGAGCCCCTCGGCGCGGCCCCGGGCGGCGGCCTCGGCCGAGTCCGAAGCCGCGACCGGCATCATGACCTGCTTGAAGGTGACGGTGGCGGGGCGCTGCTGCAGGCTGCCCTTCTCGGCCTCGAAGAAGGCCCGCATCTCGTCCTCGGTCACCTCGACGGCGCCCTCCCCGAGATAGCGCTGGAGGTAGAGCCCCAACAGCTGCTGCTTCCTGATCTGCTCGCGGCGCATCTCCCGGAAGGTCTGGACGGTGAGTCCCTGCGCCGCCAGCGCCCGGTTGAACTCTTCCCGGCTCGGAAACCTGCCCTCCACGGCGTCGATCTCCTGCTGGAGCGATTCCTCCACCCGTTCCTCGTTCACGCTCAGCAGGGTGTCACGGGCCGCGGCCTGCAGAATGAGCTGGACATCGATCAACTCTCCCACGATCCTCTGGCGGACGCTGTCCCGCTGGAGCGAGTTGTCCGGGGGCAGCGCGACCCCCTGGGCCCGCAACCGCTCCTCCTCCTGGATGATCTCGGAGAGCAGGACCACCGAGTCGCCCACGATCGCCACGACCCGGTCCACAAGGCCTTCCTGCGCCTGCGCCTTCGGTGGGGCGGCCGCAAGCGCCAGCAAGGCCAGGAGGCCGGCCGGCAGCCGGGACGGCGGGGGGGATATCGCTTTCATCGTTGCTTTTCTCGGATCTCGATGTGTCGGAATGCCCGTGGGCGGATGTCTACAGGGAACGGATCTCCCCGATCCGCGCGACGGTTGCCTCGACACGGCCTTCGCGGATGTGCCAGGTGCCCTGGTTCCTCAGCAGAAAGGTAACGCTGCCCAGCGGAACGACCTCCCGTTCCCCCGAGACGATCCCGACCAGGGCGGCCTCCACGAGTTCGGCGACGGTTGCCGGAACCGTCCCCGCAACGGTTTCGGCCGCGCCGCCCGGGGCTCCGTCCCGAGTCTCGGCGCCGTCGTGCCCGGCGCCCACCGTCCCAGGCATGAGGCCGATCGCCCGCGCCAGATTGCGAATCGCGCTCCTCACCTCCTCCGCGATCGAGTCCGCTTCGGCTTCCGTCGTCGCCAGTCCCCTGGAGCGCGCTTCCTCGAGGAGCAGCTCCTCCTGGCCCATGCGCCGGAGCGCGGCTTCGAGCTCCTCGTCCGAGGTGGCCGCCACCCCGTCGGAGAACTCCGCCGTCGCGCTCTCGAAGAGCTGCGCGAAATCCCCCGCCGAGTACGTGCCCCGCTCCCAGGTGAGCAGGGGACGCCGGGCCGCTCCGCGGGAAAGCCGCGACGGGGAAGCCGCGGCCAGGGCGCGGGCGATCTCCAGGGCGTCCTCCGCCAGGGCCAGTCCGGAGGCCGTGTCGAGCCGGGCGATGTACGCGGCCTCGGCCTCGGCCATGCGTTCCTGCTGGATGCGGCGGCGGAATTCGCCGGCCACCTCGGAGAGCGTGGGGATTTCGAGGGCGTCCAGGCGCAGCAGGTGGTAGCCGAGTTCCGTCTCGACCGGAGCGCTCAGTTCGCCGGGAGCCAGCCGGAAGACGGCCTCGTCGACCTCGGCGAGCATCTCGCCCCGTCCGAAGGTGCCGAGGCTGCCGCCGCGCCGGCCGCTCCCGGGATCGTCACTGTGGCGTCCGGCCAGGGTGGCGAAGTCGGCGCCCCTTTCCAGTTGGTTGCGGAGACCGCCGGCCAGGGTCCGGACGCTGTCGCGTTGCCTGGTGGTGGCGCCGCGGGGAAAGAGGAGCAGGATCTGCGAGGCGGTGGCCCGGGCGCCGGGCATGTCGGCCGCGAACCGCGCCGCGAGCTCCTCGTCGCTCACCACCGTGTCGACCTGCACGACTTCCTCCCGCAGGCGCCCCAGCATGATCTGGTCGAGGGCCGGGCGGGCGACCATTTCCACGTCAAGCGACGCGAGGGTGGTGTCGTCGTGCAGGCGGCCGGCCAGCAGCGTGTAGTCCACCCAGAGCTCCGCGACGACCCGCACCACCTGCGCGTCGCCCGGCTGGGTGCTGTGGTCGAGGATCAGCCGGGCGGCGGCGTCGACGGTCAGGCTGCTCCCTTCCGCCTCGGCCAGAGGTCGGGGGCCGCATGCGGCCAGGGCAAGGGTCGACGCCAGCAATCCGAGGCGAAGCGGCCAGCGCGGATTCATCGCCGTTCGAATGCCGGGGGGATTTTGTCCACGGGCTGATCGTCCGAGGACGTACCCGCGGGCTCTCTTGCGGCTCGTTGCATCCCGCATCGACCGGTGGGGGGTGGGCGTCAAGCGGCGTGGCAGCATTCGGTTGGTCTTTCCGCGTTGGAATCGGTCAGTCACCAGTCATTATACGCCGTCCCGGTCTTCCTGTCCGCCCAACGCGTCCAGCGCGCGCACCACGACGCCGGCCAGTCGCTCCTCGTCCGCGCACTTCAGGACCAGCGACAGCGGCGCGATCCGGCGCACCTCGATCGCCACCCCCTCGCCGTCGAGCTTCCCCTGCAGCGCCGACATGCGAGGCACCACGTCGGGCCGGAAACCGACCCGGACGGTGCCGCCCCGCACCAGCATGCGGTCCACGCCGACCGACCGCCCGGCCATCCCGAGCAGCGCCTTGTCCAGCAGGCGGCGCGCCTCGGGGGGCAGTCTGCCGAAGCGGTCGGCGATCTCGGTGGCGAGCGCCTCCACGTCCTCCGGGCTCGTCACCCGGGAGAGGCGCCGGTACAGGTGCAGCTTCTGGTGTGCGTCGGCCACGAAGTCGTCCGGCAGCCAGGCCCCCGCCGCCATGACGACCTCCGGGACGGGGAACTCCTCGCGATCGGGTCCGTCACGCATGCGCTTCACCGCCTCCTCCATCATGCGCATGTAGGTGTCCAGCCCCACGGCGTGCGCGAACCCCGACTGGTCCTCGCCCAGGAGGTTGCCCGCGCCCCGCACCTCCAGGTCCCGCAGCGCGATCTGGTACCCGCTCCCCAGCTCGGTGTAGTGCTCCAGCACCTTGAGCCGCTTCTCGGCCTCCGGGGAGATCGCCTCCGGGACGACCAGGTAGCAGTAGGCGCGGCGGTCCCACCTTCCCACCCGGCCCCGGATCTGGTACAGCTGCGAGAGCCCGAAGCGGTCGGCCCCGGTCACGATCAGGGTGTTGGCGTTCGCCACGTCGAGGCCGTTCTCGATGATCGAGGAGCACACGAGCACGTCTGTGCGCCCCTCCACGAAGCCCGTCATCGCGCGGTCCAGCGGCGCGGCGGCCATCTGGCCGTGGGCCACGTCGATCGTCGCACCGGGAAGCAGGCGCCGCACATGTTCGGCCGCCGTGTCGATCGTCTCGACCCGGTTGTGCAGGAAGAAGACCTGGCCGCCCCGGTCGAGTTCGCGCTGGCAGGCCTCGGCGATCAGGTGGTCGCTCCACGCGATCATGTGGGTCATGACCGCCATCCGGTCGCGGGGTGGGGTACGGATGAGCGACAGGTCCCGGATCCCGGCGAGCGACAGGTACAGGGTGCGCGGAATCGGTGTCGCCGACAGCGTGAGCACATCGACCGTCGTGCGCAGCCGCTTGAGCCGCTCCTTCTGGCGCACCCCCAGGCGCTGCTCCTCGTCGATGACCACGAGGCCCAGGTCGCGGAAGACCACGTCGCCCGAGAGGAGCCGGTGGGTGCCGATCACGATGTCGACCGTCCCCCGGCGCAGCCCGGCCAGCACCTCCCGCTGCGCCGCCGGGGGGTCGAAGCGCGAGAGCGAAGCCACGATCACCGGGTAGTCGGCGAGGCGGTCGCCGAAGGTCTTGACGTGTTGCGCCACCAGCACCGTGGTGGGGGCCAGCACGGCGACCTGCTTCCCGTCCTGCACGGCCTTGAAGGCGGCCCGGATCGCCACCTCGGTCTTGCCGTAGCCGGCGTCGCCGCACACCAGCCGGTCCATGATGCGCGCCGACTCCATGTCCCGCTTGATGTCCTCCACGGCGGTGCGCTGGTCCGGGGTGTCCTCGTAGAGGAAGGCCGACTCCATCTCGTGCTGCCAGCGGGTGTCGGGGGAGAACGCGTGGCCGGGGCGGGAGCGGCGGGCGGCGTAGAGGTCGAGGAGCTCCGCGGTCATCCGGTTGATGGCGGTCTCGGTCTTGCGGCGGAGCGTCTTCCAGCGCTTGCCCCCGATGCGGTGCAGCCGCGCGGGACGGTCCCCGGGGTGGGTGCCGACCCAGCGCTCCACCCGGTCCAGGCCGTGGACCGGCACGCGTAGCACCTCGCCGCCGTCGTACTCGACCACCAGCGCCTCGATCGACTCGCCGCCGATCACCACCCGTTCCAGCCCCTGGAAGCGGCCGATCCCGTGCTCCATGTGCACGATGTGGTCGCCGGGCGACAGCTGCGCGAGGCTCTCCAGCGCGGCCGCCCCGCGGAACCGCCGGCCCCGCCTCAGCTTGCGGCCGCGCCGGAAGATCTCGTGGTCGGTCAGGATATTGAGGGCGGGCGTCGAGTCTTCGAGGCGAAACCCCTCGGTGAGGGTGCCCACGACCAGGTGGCAGTCGGACGGAGGGGTGCCGCGGCGGTCGGCGACGAGGTCTTCCAGCCGCCGCGCCTGGCCGTCGTTGTCGCAGAGGATCCAGGTCTCGGCGCCCTTCGCGGCCGCGTCGGCCAGGAAGGTGCGCAGCCGCTTCATGTTGCGTTCGAAGGGGGGAGGGCGGCGCGCCTGGAAGAGCGGTTCGCCGACGTGTTCCTCGACGAAGCCGAGCCGGGGATGACGGGCGATGCGCGCCGCGAAGGTCTCGGGGGGGAGGAAGAGGG
>CAZTOF010000532.1:0-1763 GCA_964615515.1 uncultured Gemmatimonadaceae bacterium | reverse complement strand
TATCTCCCAGATTTCCGAGGAACGGGTGGAGCGCGTCAGCGACAAGCTCCGGGAGGGCGACCGCGTGAAGGTCAAGGTGCTCGAAGTCGACAAGCAGGGCCGCATACGCCTGAGCATGAAGGCGGTCCCGCGGGAGTTGCGCACGGCGTGAGCCCGGCCTCGCCCCGGCGGCCCTGACGCTCGGCGTCGCATTCGCTGTCGCTCCATCGGGCATCGGCCCGTGCCTTCGCGGACACCGGGGTCTCGCGGCAACGACGACGAATGCGCCGGACGCAGTTTCTGGTCGCGTTTGCGGAAGCGGGAGTCCGGAAGGCCCCGTCAGTTCCTGGTCGCGTTGTACGGGGACGCACCGCCAGAGGAAGGGTCCCGCCGATGCGGAGGTTTGCGACCGGCGGTTTCGAGTCCTGCGGCCAGGAACCGTGGGATTCGCTCCTCCAGCCAGTATCGTGCCGACCACGGGACGTTTCCCTCGACGAATCCCACGTGCCCGCCGGTCGCGCTGAGCTCCAGGCGTATCGAAGGTGAGAGTTCCTCCCGGCTCGGGACGGCGTCGCGGGTCATGAACGGATCGTCGAGCGCGTGCACGATCAGCGTCGGACGCGCCACCCCGACCAGGTACTGCCGGCAGCTTGCCGCCTCGTAGTAGTGCTCGGCGTCGCGAAACCCGTGCAGGGGCGCAGTGACTCGATCGTCGAATCCACGAAAGGTCCACTCGCGGCGCACCGCGTTGATGTCCAGCGGCCCTGGTCGATGCTGGAACTTCCCGAGGACGGTCCGCTGGAGATCGGCGATGAAGTGGCGCTTGTAAACCCGGGAGAAGCCGCATTCGAGCCGTTCCGCGGCCCGGTCCAGCCGGAAGGGGACCGATACCGCGACCGCCGCGGAGAGCTCTGCGTCGGCGCCGCGCTCGGCCAGCCACTTCAGCAGCACGTTGCCCCCCAGCGAGTAGCCCACTGCCGCGACGGGTGTCGACGGATGTCGTTCGCGGAGCCGGCTCATGACGTATCCGATGTCGCCGGTCTCGCCGGAGTGGTAGGTCCGGAGCAGGCGGTTCGGCTCGCCGCTGCATCCCCGGAAGTGCATGACCGCGCCCCGCCAGCAGCGCCGGCCGAGCGCTGCGAGCAGGCCCTGCACGTGAGGGGAACGACTTGAACCCTGGAGCCCGTGCAGGATGACGACGATGGGACCGGAGTCGCCGGTCCAGTCGATGTCGATGAAATCCCCGTCCGGAAGCTCGAGGCGTTCTCGCGTCAGGGAGACGGGGCGAGTGCGCCGGACCAATGCCGGCCAGAGGGTCTGCGCATGCGGACCGGGCAGCCACCGTGCCGGCGTGAAATCGGCGGGGGTGATGGTGCCCGACCCGTTCATGAACTCATGTGTGGCGAGTCCTCAGAAGGAGTAACCCAAATTGGCACGCCAGCCCTTGACCCCATCACCTGTCAGGAAGGAAACACCGGCACGCAGGTAATTCTCGATGGAGCGCTCCCTGACCTTGGTGAAGCCGAACGAGATCCCGACCTCGTCATAGTACTCGCTATAGAGGTCACTCCCGAAGAAGCGGGTATCGATGCCCCAGACTTCGGTGGTCACTTTGCGGTCTCCCAGGGTACTTGGAATCGATATCATCAGAGCGTTACGCAGCACTGTATTCGACACCCCCGGATTGAAATCGTAGTCCCCTATCGAGATGTCAAGGGTCTCGTAGTAACCGACCATGTTGCCGATATTGAGCGACCAGTCTTCTCGGGGAATGGTGTAGGCGC
>CAZTOF010000531.1:0-1573 GCA_964615515.1 uncultured Gemmatimonadaceae bacterium | reverse complement strand
CGCCTCGACGGTGCTCACCTCAAACCAGGGCTTCGAGCGCTGGGGCGAGATCCTGCACGACGAGGTCATGGCCGCCGCGCTGCTGGACCGGCTGCTCCACCGCTGCCACATCGTCAACATCCGCGGCAACAGCTACCGGATGCGCCGTCACGCCGAACTCTCCAAGGCGATCCACCCGACGGCCGCCCGGGCTCTGTCAGCAGAACACTCCGGCGATGGAGGAAGCGCCTCGTGAGTGCCCGCTACCGCCTCCAGGCCCGCCCCGCTCCGGTCGCTGCGCTCCCTCCGCGCGGCGGGCCCCAATGTGTCCGATTTTCGATGACCAGAAGTGTCCGATTTTCGGTGGCCGTTGACACCGGTACCCGCGCAGGCTGGTGTCTTGCGGGTTTTCCAGGGATGGCTCCTGGTTCGCGATTCGAGCACGGTCTACTGGGCCAGGGCGGATCACGTTCAGCGGATCGATGTGTCCGACGAGGGTCGGGCGTCCTTTTCGGGCCTGATGTGCATATTGTTCGCCAAATGCCTCCCGTCGGACACCGAGCGCCCGCAGGCTCCACCAATCCCCGGGGAACGCCCCGATGGATCAAGTGAGGAGCCGGACCGTTGAACCCCTCCGGCGCACCGCTGGAATGCGAGGTCGGCCGGCCATCCTCCCAGATGCCACGCAGGGACCTCTTCCTCGTCCCTGCAACCAGCTCCTGCACTTCCCGAGGCCCGGCGAGGCGGTGAGCGGCGTGGTCGTCGAACCCTGTATGGAGGTGGAGCGGCGTGCGTAGTCCGTGATTAATGATCGCGAGGAACCTGGTCCGCGTCATGGACGATCTCATCCGTCACACCGCTCCGGGGCCTGGCCACCGCAGCCGCTGCCGGATCCGCCAGCCGGCCCCGGCCACGAGCACCACGAAGAGATATCCTGTCATCGCTCTCCGAAGGCTCTTGAATGAAGAACCTGCTGCTGGCCCGCCGCCCCGGTAGCATGTCGCGCTTGGCGGGTGAAGGTGTCCCGCGGTGGGGTGTCTGTGTTTCTTGGTGGTTCTTCGAAGATGGCGTCTTCACGTTGAATCGCCTCGGCTTGCTTCATCACCGTCTTGGCGGCCTTCCGGCGGACATGCGCCTGCGCGGCTAGGTGGCGGCGCTTGTAGTCCCAGGCTTCGCCGGCCAGATCGCGGGCCAGGGATCGAAGCTTCTCGATGGTCGTCATGGGCAGTCTCCCGGGTTGAGGTGGCAGCTGTTGCTCGAAGATACGATGGGCTCATCATCGATCGATCAGCGCCCCCCCTCACAACAGCAGCAACGTCGCTGTGACCCACGAAACACGGGAACCAGCGCTCCTTCCCTCTCCATCACGGCGGGCGTCGGGTGGCCACGCCCATGACCCCAGCTACGCCTCAGTGACTTCACGCTGTACAGGCAAGAGCAACTCGACGCGCGTCTACGGACGGGCACCAGGTAGTCCGAAGAGACCGCCCAACTCGACCAGTCAGAAAACCGGCTCCCCGCTTCGTCCTCCGCCCGCCTCGATCCAGCCCTGCCACTGCCGACCGGCCTCCTCCTTACGCGCCAGTGAGACAGC
>CAZTOF010000530.1:0-1986 GCA_964615515.1 uncultured Gemmatimonadaceae bacterium | reverse complement strand
GTGTGATGTCGCCGCCGGACACGCCCTCGCTGCGGACGGCGGCCTCGACGTCGGCCACTGCGGTGGCGATCACGTCGCGGTCGACTTCGGCCTCGGGCGGGATCGGGTTTGCCACCAGGATCCCGGCCGGATGCCCGAGGGCGCTGGCTGCCCGCAATGCCGCCGCGACCTCGTGACCGTCGTGCACGACGCTCGACAACTCCGGTCCGCCGTCGCGCAAGTAGAACGCCGGGAAGCGGTCGGTGCGCCAACCCAGCACGGCCACGCCGAGGGTCTCAAGCCTCTCGAGGGTGAGCGCCACGTCCAGGAAGGCCTTGACCCCCGACGAGACCACCACCACCTGGTGGCGGGCCATGGCTTCGAGGTCGGCGCTCACGTCGCCGCTGAGATCAGCGCGCCGGTGGACACCGCCAATGCCGCCGGTGGCGAACACCTCGACGCCGGCCGCCGCGGCCAGCGTCACCGTGGCCGACACGGTGGTCACCCCCACTTCGAGGTCGGCGGCGGCCGCCGGTCCGAGATCACGGGCCCCCACCTTGACCGAGCCGCCGAACAGCCGCTCGGCTTGAGCGAAGTTGGCCCCGACGACCGCCCAGCCGTCGAGGACACCGCACAGAGCGGGCACCGCGCCGTTGGCCCGTACCGCGGCCTGGACCCGCCGAAAGCACACTCGGTTGGCGGGCTCGGGCAGGCCCAACTCCGAGAAAATCGTCGACTCCAGCGCCACGATGGGGGTGCCCGACGTGAGAGCGTCATCCACCTCGGATCCGATGCGCAGAATCCCGGCCACGTTGTGAGGGTAGGAGGACCACCGGGGATTGCGCCGGTAACGGTCGAACCCCTCAGGCTTCGGCCCCCACTGCCGCGGCCAGCAGAGACTCCCACTGAGAGTCGGTCAACACGCCGCTGACTCGCGTAACCACCCGGCCCCTGCCGTCCAACACAACCGTGAAGGGGAATCCTGTCAGGCCGTAGGCCTCACCGATGCTGTTGTACTCGGAGTCCCGCACCGTGATGGCAGGCCACTCTGTGTCGACGAACCATTTCGAGGGCGGATAGTTGGAGCGGTCGGGGATCACGGCGGTGCTCACTGCCATGACCTCGACTCCCTCGGGCAGTCCCCGCCGCTGCAACCAGTTTGAGAGGCGAGGCAACTCCCGCTTGCATTCCAGGCACCAATGCGCGAAGAAGGCGATGACCTTGGGGGTGCCGTCCCAAGGCTCCACGCTCACGTCTACCTCGTCGAAGGTGGATGCTGAGAAGCCGGGCGCGGCAAGACCCACAGCGGGATCGTCCAACGATTCGTCGAATGGTGGCAGCGTCTGTCCGAGGACGACGACAGGGGAGACCTCGCGTACTTCGTCTTGACGACTGTAGAGGTCCCGGACAACCTCGATGGCCACTGCCACGGCTACCACCACCAGAGCGCTGCCGATCAGCCAATTCAGCACCCGGTTCGAGGTAGCGGTCGGCTGGCGCGCACCTGGGGAGGAACCCCCGAACACGAGATGGCGCCGGCCACGGACCGTGAACGCACGCGTCCACTCGCTGGACCTACGTGAGACATCCTCGTCGGATCGGCCGACACGCCGAGCGGAACTCCCGACGGACCGCCCGGAATCGCCGCGTGAACCCTGGCGTCTGAATCGATTGCTAATGGATCATCCCTCGTCCGTCGCGTTGGTATGTCCGGATGTGACACTCAAAGTCATGGCACGCTGTGAGGGTAGGGCACGCCGAGGCTGCCGTTCTAGGATCGCGGCTGTGGCAGTCGAACCCTCCCCCGACGAGCTCATCGACGACTTCAACGCGGCGTTCGCTTCACTGACCGCTCCCGGTGCACCGTTCGGCTGGACCGTTCAGGAAGTCAACGGCGTGCCCGTGCGGGTCTATGACAACGCTATTCCGGACATGCGGGCCGTCTGGGCCATGTCGGCGGCGCACGGCGACAAGGACTACTTGGTGTACGGCGGCGAGCGCTACAGC
>CAZTOF010000529.1:0-7496 GCA_964615515.1 uncultured Gemmatimonadaceae bacterium | reverse complement strand
GTCTCCAACCTGCGTGGAGGTGGCGGAGCAGCTGTGCGATGGCGCCCTTGAGCTCGCGGCGGTCGATCACGCGGTCGACCATGCCGTGCTCCTCCAGGAACTCGGCGCTCTGGAAGCCGGGCGGGAGCTCCTGCTTGATCGTCTCACCGATCACGCGCGGCCCCGCGAAGCCGATCAACGCCCCGGGCTCGGCCAGGTTGACATCTCCCAGCATGGCGTAGGAGGCCGTGACGCCACCGGTGGTCGGGTCGGTGAGCACCGAGATGTACGGCAGCCTGCGCTCGTGGAGCCGCGCGAGCACGGCCGAGGTCTTGGCCATCTGCATGAGCGAGAAGATCCCCTCCATCATGCGGGCGCCCCCCGAGGCGCTCACCACGATCAGCGGCAGCTCCCGCTCGAGCGCGTCCCGCCCGGCGCGCGCGATCTTCTCCCCCACGACCGACCCCATCGAGCCGCCGATGAAGGCGAAGTCCATCACGGCCAGTACGACCGGGATCCCCTCGACCCGGGCCCTCCCGGTGATGACGGCCTCGTTGCGTCCCGTGCGAGCCTGCGCGGCCTCCAGCCGGTCGCCGTACGCCTTGAGATCGGCGAAACCCAGGGGGTCGCCGCTGGCCATCTCCGCATCCTCCTCCTCGAACGACCCAGGATCGGCGAGGAGCCCGATGTACCGGGCGGCCGAAATGCGAAAGTGGTTACCGCACTCCGGGCACACGCCCAGGTTTCGGGCAAGCCGCTCGCGATAGAGGATTTCCCCGCAGCCGTCGCATTTCGAGAACACGTCGCTGGGGAGGTCGCGGCGGTCCTCCGCGGAGAGTCGGGTCTTCTGCTTGCGAAACCAGGCCAAGGTGTGCGGCGCTCCGGGCGGGTCAGGATTCGTCGGTGGCCGCCGCCACGACCATCGCGGCAGCCATCCACGACATCAACAGGAACGACCCGCCGTAGCTGATGAACGGCAGCGGAATCCCCGTTATCGGCACGACGCCGACGGTCATTCCGACGTTGATGAAGACGTGCGTGAACCAGACCCCCAAGATACCGAAGATGAACAGGCCGGCAAAGGAATGTCTTGCGGTCTCCGCCATGCCGATCATGCGGAGGAACAGGTAGGCGAAGAGGATCAACACCGCCGACGTGCCGACGAATCCGAACTCCTCGCCGACCACGCTGAAGATGAAGTCGGTATGCTGTTCCGGGAGGAAGGCCAGCCGCTTCTGGGTGCCCAGGGTGAAGCCCTTGCCGAAGAGGCCGCCGCTCCCCACCGCAACCTTCGACTGGATCAGTTGCCAGCCGGCATTGCGTGGATCCAGCTCGGGGTCGAGAAACACGAGCAGGCGGTCCCGCTGATACCCGGCCAGCGAGTTCCACAGGGGCTGGGCAATGGCCCCGGCGGCCACATTCCCCAGAATAACGGCCACGGATTCGACGAGATACAGGCGAAAACGGTACAGATACAGCCCGATGGCCAGGAGCACGATGTAGACCGCCCACACCCGCAGGCTGAAGGCGAGGATGAGACCCAGTCCCGGAGACGCGGCGAACACGATGAGCGGCCACGGCGTCCCCGCCCAGAAGATGACCGCGAAGAAGATCCCCACGAACGCCAGCGCGGTCCCGAGATCGGGCTGAAGCAGAACGAGCACCAGCGGCAGCCCCACCAGCGCCGCGGGGGTCAGGAGGTCGTGGACGTACCTGGGCGGTTCCTCGCGATTCGCCAGCAGGGCCGCCAGCGCGAGAGCGGTCGCGATCTTCGCCGCTTCGGCCGGTTGAAAGCGAAATCCGCCGATCGACAGGAAGCTGGTGATCCCCTCGGCCGTGCCCGCGCCCGTCCCCGCGACGAGCGTGACCGCGAGCACGCCCACGCCGGCGACATAGGCCGGGAGAGCGGCCCATTGGAACCATCGGAGCGGAATCCGGCACACCAGCAGCAGGCCCACGATGGCCGCACCGAGGAAGGTCAGCTGGCGGATCCAGAGTCTCCCGGTGACGGGGCTCGGAACCTCGAGCACGCCCGCCGAGTAGATCATACCGACGCCGGTGACGGACAGGGCCAACACGGTCGCGACCAGGGGTTGCCGCCACAGTGGTCCGAAGAGGTTCCTCATCACCGTCCGGACCGGAGGGCCCACTCCGTGTTGCGGCCCGAGACAATGTGCTCGCCGAGGGTCTGGATGGTGTCCCGCGCGATCCCGTGCCTGCCGCGCAGGTAGTAGTCGGCCGTCTTCGCGACCAGCGGCGCCGCGACGCCCGAGCCGCTCCCCCCGAACTCGACCAGCGCCACGACCACGATCTCGGGAGGGGCGCCGAAGGGGCCGGCCATCCCGGTGAACCAGGCATGGTTGGGGCGGTTCCCACCGCTTTGGGCCGTTCCCGTCTTGCCCAGGAGATCGAAGTGCTCCAGGGAGGACAGGTAGGCCGTGCCGCCCTCCCGGGTCACCCGGCGCATCCCCTCGCGTATGTGCTCCAGGTGCTCCGGCGGGATGTCCAGGCTCCAGCCTTCATCGTTTGCGGCTCCGGCGGGCGAGCGGTGGAGCGACGGCGCGGGCGCGGATCCGTCGCGGGCGATGGCGAGGAGGAACTGGGCCATCTTCAGGGGAGTCTGTTCGTTGGGTCCCTGGCCGATGGAGAGGACCACCGCTTCGCCCTCCCGGGGCTCATAGCCGAAGCGCCGTTCCCAATATCCGAGGCCCTCGGGAAAGTTGCCCCCGGCTTCCTGGGGCAGGTCGATTCCGCAGCGGGCTCCGAAGCCCATCCGGTTCCCGACCTCCAGCAATCGCTTCAGCCCGATCTGCACCCCCAGCTGGTAGAAGTACACGTTGCACGAGTGCTGGATGGCCCCCGCCAGCGCCAGCGATCCGTGCCCCTCTTCCTTCCAGCACCGGTAGGTCCCGGTGCCGAAGACATAGGATCCGCGGCAGGGGACCGGCATGCGCTGGGCGGGGGTCACCACCCCGAGCTCGAGCGCGATCGCGGCGGTCGCCAGTTTCCAGGGTGATCCGGGGGGGTACCTGCCCATCGCGGCGCGGTGGTACAGGGGGCTCGCAGGATCCTCGACGAGGCGGTTCCACTCGGCAAGATCGACGACCCCGGCGAAGACGTTCGGATCGAACGAGGGCGCGGAATAGAGTGCGAGAACGCCCCCGGTCTCCACCTCGAGGGCCACGACCGATCCGTTCAAGCCATCGGGGAAAATGTCGTGGATCCACTCCATGAGCTCGAGGTCGAGATTCAGTTCCAGGTCGGTCCCGGGCTCCTCGGTTACGCTGCGCACCCCGGCAAAGGACCCCACGATCCTCCCCTCGGCGTTGACCTCGACATACCGGGTTCCCGACTTGCCCTGCAGCCTCGGCTCGTACCGGGCTTCGATCCCCGACCGCCCCACGATCCACCCCGGTTCGGCGCCTTCGTCCTTCCGGGCCTCGAGTTCGGCTTCGTTGATCTCGCCGACATAGCCGATCACGTGCGCACCCACCTTCCCGGCCGGGTAGCGGCGCTTGGGCCGCGACTCGATCAGCAGCCGCGGGAAGATCGACCGGCGTTCTTCCAGCGCAGCCACCGCGTCAAAGGGGGCGTCGATGGAGACCAGGAGGGGGCGCGGCGGGCCGGAGCGGGCGTGGACGGACAGATCCTCGAAGCGCTGTTCGTCGATCTCCAGGTGCGCTTTCAGGCGGTCGAGCGTGGAAATCATCGAATCGGGCTGGTCCGGGATGATGGAGACCGAGTAGCCCGGTACGTTGTCCGCCAGCACCCTCCCCACCCTGTCCCGGATGATCCCCCGCGGAGCGGGCACCGTAAGCGTTCGCAGGCGGTTCGACTGGGACTGCAGCAGCCAGTCCGAGGAGGTGAGCACCTGGTACCGGAAGAGCACGGTGACGAGCACCCCCAGCAGGACCACCACCACGATTCGGGCCCGCAGCGCGAGCAGCCTGAGACGGCGAGGATTGCCTGAGGTCATCGGACCAGCGGCCGCCTGATGAAGAACAGGCGGACGACGAGCCCGGCGGAGGCGGCGTACAGGGCCGGCAACGGTGACTCCACCAGCGCGAATTCGCCCCACGGCGGACGGCTGGCCGAGTCGGACGCGGTCCATGCCAGAACGTCGCGCACCCATTTGCCCAGTGTGAAGAACACGGCCAGAAACGGGATCGAGTGGCCGACGAAGAAGTCCCTGGTGCGGGCCCCGAGCGCCCCTACCACGGTCAGGGCGACGACGTCGGCCCCGAACGAAATCACGGCGAACGCGTCCTCCAGCAAGCCGAAAACGAACCCCAGCGCGGCACCCCCGGCGCTGCCCAGGGAGCGACTGGCCAGCAGCAGCGCGACGATCAGGAGATCCGGGGCCGCGGGCCCTGCCGAGAAGGCCACCTGGAGTGCGAGGTGCGCCGCGACCAGTCCCGCGCAGATCAGAAAGAGCCGCAACCTCACCGCGGATCAGCCTGATCGGGGGTAAGCACGCTGTCGGGCTCCGCCACGGTCGTGTCCGACTCGCCATCGACGTAGACCACGGCGTGGGTGACCGCGCCGGGATAGACCGCCGGCTCCACGTAGTAGCTCCGGCTCCACCCCGCCCACGCCTCCGCCGGGCCCGAGATCCAGCCGATGCGAATGCCCCTGGGGAACGTCCCCCCCCTCCCCGATGTCACGATCTCGTCGCCGGGATTCAGGTCCGACAGGTACGCGGTGCCCCGCAGCACCAGCCGGTCCTGCTCGCGGAAGCCACCCCTCAACGCCTCGACGAGCCCGTGGGCACGCGCGTCGGGTGTCATGGCGGACACGCGAAAGTCGCGGTGAGACCAGTCGTATCCGACCGCGTAGCCGGCAAACACCTCCTGTACCTGTCCCAATAGCCCGCTTTCGGTCACCACCGCGCTGAAGGGGCCGATGCCCCCTTCCCTGCCCGCATCGAGATGGAAGGTGTCCTCCCCGCCCGGAGTCCCCGTCCGGATCACGGTGACGGCGGTGACCCGCTGGCTCTCCCGGTCGGCCAGGGCAAGCAGATTCCGCAGCTGCCGGTTCTCCTCGGCCAGTGTACGCCGAGCCGCGACCGGAGCCACCAGGGAATCCATCTGTGTCCGCAGGAGGTCGAAATGGAGGGCGCGCTCCCGTGCCCGGGCGATCGCCCCGTTGACCTCGATGAAGGGCTTCAGCACCGTCTCCCGCACGGCGTGCCGGATGGTCCGCTGGGGCCCCGGAGGCAGATTGAGGACGATGAGCGAAACCAGAATCACCCCGACCGCCAGAAGCACATCCGTCTTCCTGTGCTCCCGCATGCGCTTCGGCTGCCCCGCCATGTGGGGCTAGGTCGGTGAGCGAAGCGGCCCGGCACGGATGCATCGCCGCTCGAATGCCGGGGAGATTCTCTCCACGGGCTGCTCAGGTCCTGAGGACTGGCCGGTACTTCACGAAGTTCTCCAGAATGTGTCCCGAACCCCGGACAACGCACGTCATGGGCTCTTCGTCCACGTGAATGGGGAGATTCGTCTCGAGCGCGATCAGCTTGTCGAGACCGCGGATCAGCGCCCCTCCGCCCGTCATCACGATGCCGAAGTCCACGATGTCCGAGGCGAGTTCGGGCGGTGTGATCTCCAGCGCCGACCGCACGGCCTCGACGATCGACCTGAGCGGCTCCTGCAGGCACTCCCGGATTTCCTCCGAGTGGATGACCACCATCTTCGGGATTCCGGAGAGGAGATCTCTTCCCTTCACCTCCATTTCCCGCTCGTTTTCGATGGGAATTGCCGAGCCGACCTGCATCTTGATGGCTTCGGCGGTCGGTTCGCCGATGAGCAGATTGTAGTTCTTGCGCAGGAAGGCGACGATGGACTGGTCCAGCTCGTCGCCTCCGATCCGTATCGAGGTGTCCGCCACGATCCCGGACAGCGCGATGACCGCGATCTCGGTGGTTCCCCCGCCGATGTCGATGACCATGTTCCCGCGCGGGGTCTCGATGGGCAGTCCCACGCCGATCGCCGCGGCCATCGGCTCGGCGACCATGTAGACCTCGTTCGCGCCGGCCGCTTGCGCGGAGGAACGCACCGCACGCCTTTCGAGTTCGGTTATGCCCGAGGGCACGCCCACCACCACGCGGGGCTTGATCCGGAAGACCCGCTTCGACATCACCTGCTTGAGGAAGTGGCGAAGCATGAGCTCGGTGACGTCCACGTCCGCGATCACACCGTCCTTGAGCGGGCGAACGGCTTCGATCCCGTCCGGCGTCCTCCCCAGCATCCGCTTGGCCTCGAGACCCACGCTCATGATCCGCTTCGTCCCCCGCTCGACCGCAACCACCGAGGGTTCGCTGAGCACGACCCCCTCGCCCCTGACGCAGACCAGCGTGTTCGCCGTCCCGAGGTCGACACCGATGTCGCTGGTCGGAACCAGCCGCTTCGAACTAAACCAGCTCGAGATCGGAGACAACTGTGGTCATGAGCCTTGTGGGCTCCGCTTCAGGGGGTGGCGGCCGCTGGACGGTGGGATGAACGTAACCTACCGCAATCGGGTCCTCATTTCACGCCCGTGCTGCCGAATCGGCCGGCCCCTCGCTCCGTCGGGGAGACCGCCGCGGCCTCTTCCACCGACGGTGCAAGGCAACGGTTGAACACCAGTTGGGCAATCCTGTCGCCTCGCTTTATTTCGACCGGCCCGGGGCCCAGATTCTGCATGAGGATCTTGAGTTCACCACGGTAGTCCGGGTCGATGGTGCCGGGGCTGTTCGGAAGCGTGATGCCGTGCCTGGCCGCGAGGCCGGAGCGGGGCCGGACCTGGCATTCGACCCCCCGGGGCAGTTCCATGACGAGTCCCGTGCACGCCGCGTAGACTTCGCCGGGGGCGAGCCGGAAGTGCTCGCAGCTGCGAACGTCGTATCCGGCGGAGCCTGCCGTCGCCCGTGCGGGCAGGGCCAGATCGGGGTTTGACGGGAGCCGCTGGAAGCGGACGCGGTCTCCGGCGCCCGGCGAACCTTCGACCAACCGACAGTTCATCCCGAACGCCTCGGCAACCCCCGGATGCACCACCCGGCCACCGAGCACGTTGATCCCGCGGCCCAGGTCGGGGTCCTCCGCACAGGCGCGCCGCCAACCCTTGCAGGCGAGCTGAATCGCGTACGGCAGCGTCGCATTCGTGAGCGCCAGCGTCGAGGTGCGCGGCATCGCTCCGGGCATGTTCGTGACACCGTAGTGGATCACGCCGTCGACTTCGTAGACGGGATCTTCGTGGGTGGTCGGCCGGATCGTCTCCACGCAGCCCCCCTGGTCCACCGCCACGTCGACGATCACCGACCCCCGCCGCATGGCGGCCAGGTCCTCCCGGGTCACCAGCTTGGGCGCCTTGTTCCCGGGGACCAGGACCGCACCGACGACCAGGTCTGAGTCCCGCAGCTGTTTTCGCACGGCATAGCGGGTGGAGAAGAGCACGTTCACGTTGGCCGGCATGATGTCCGCGAGGTGGCGCAGGCGGGACAGCGACACGTCCATCACCGATACCCGCGCCCCCAGCCC
>CAZTOF010000528.1:0-5626 GCA_964615515.1 uncultured Gemmatimonadaceae bacterium | reverse complement strand
AGGTCAGCACGGGGACCAGGCGCTCCACGGTGAATGGCCTGGGTATCGGTGTCGGCGCGGGGCTGGTCGTCTCGCTGGTCCGGATTGCGGCGCGGCAGGAATTCACGTGCGACCACGGGGACGATGTGGGGCGGGCCATCTATTGCAACGTGGTCCTCCGCCCCCGTTACGATCACCCGCCGAGCAAATCGGAAATACTGATGGCGAGTACGCTTGTCCTCGGGGTCGTTGGCCTGGTGGTGGGCTCATGGGTCGAAAGGGATACGTGGGAGACCATTGCGCACGAAGGTCCGGGCGCTCTTGCCCTGGATCCGGTGGTCGACGTGCGATCCGTCCCCGCTGGGGGGCCCGCCATGACTCTGGGGGCGAGAATCCGGTTCTGACGCGCCGCGGGGACCGCACTGCGTGGCGACCTGTGGAACAAGGCCCTCCCGATTGTGCCTGAACGGACGGCTTGGAGCGGGGTGGACCGCGTGACCGCTCAGGTCGCCGCCGATCGCCGGTGCGCGGGCATCGAGGCGACCACCACCCGGCGGGATTCCTCGTCCCAGAAGTAGTAGATGCGAAGGCAGCGGCGCGGGTCGCGCGTGTTCGCTCCGCGCTTGATGTGCCATTCGACGCGCCGGCGCCGGCCCCGCCACGAGCACTCGAAGGCATCGCCGCCGCACGGGAGGTTGAACACGCCGTCGGCGATGTCGTCGATGCGGCCGTGGAGTTGCGGATCGCCGCCCCGGAGACGCGCCTCGCGATAGTCGGCGGCGAGCCAGTTGAGACAGCGCGCCGCCAGGCCCACATCCTCGAATTCGGCTCCGCCCGTTTCCCGGCGGGCCGATCCCGCGAGTGCGAGCCGCCCGTCCAGGTTCTCCTCGCACCACGGGGCGAACTCCTCCCAGGTGGCCGGAAAAGGGGTTTCGGCGTCCGGGTTCCCCCCCAGGGACCGGACCAGGCCCGCCAGCTGCTCGGCACGCCGCCGCGCTTCGTCGCGCTCCCGTTCGGCGTCGGCCGCGCGCCGCTTCACCCGCTCATACCGGCTGGCGCGCATGCGGGCCTTTTCGGTCGCGGTCCTCAGCTTGCGTCTGAGCAGAGGGACCTCGTCCCGAGTCGCTTTCCGGGTTGCACGGACCAGGGGCTCGCGGACCGCCGCGGGGGTGGTGCCGGTCTGGCCGGGTGCACGGTCGGTCAGCAATTGGCCCGCGCCCGAATGTCCTCCCGATTGGGAGGGCCCGTACTCGAGCCGTTGCGCGGGTCGTCGTCCCCCGAGGGATCCCCGCAGGAAGGCCACCAGCCGGGCCGGCCCGCGTACGCCTTCCCCGGTCTCCCGCACGAGTGTCCGATAGTCGAAGGGGAGCGGGGAGCCGGCCCCCGCGCGCATCCGTTCTTCGGCGGCCATCAACAGGAACTGCCGCGTGACCTCGGCGACGGCCCGCTCGTCCTCCATCCGCTTCTTCAGGAAGAGGGGATGATCGGTCCTCCTGGCGCGATGGTCGAATCCGGGCCGGTAGAACCTCCAGGCGCCCAGGAATACCGACAGCGGCTTGCCCACGAGGTCGCTCAGCCGGTAGGTCATCGCCGGCGGCAGCGCCCAGACGATTGCCAGCCCGGTGAGCTGGCGGGCGAGGGCCCGCCACTGCGCTCGCAAGGACTCCGTGTCATCGATCCCGGGCGGGACCGAGACGACCGCGAAGGGTATTTCGCGTTCCGGATCGACCAGCATCCGGTGAAACCCCTGCATCGTCTCTGCCGAATCCACCACGATCGGCCGGTGGCTGAGCGTTCTCCCCTGCTGAAGGAGGGGCACGCGCTCCGCCATCGCCGCCAGCATCCCGGCCGGATAAACCGCGCTGGCATCGGCCGGCATCACCGACCGGTCCACCACTTCGATGCCGACGTTGGGAGGCCGTCCCTCGCGGCGTCCCACGATGACCTCGATAACGGTCACCTGTCCCGCGCCGGAACCGCGCTCGAGCTGGACGGCCCAATCGTCCCGCACTCCGTCCGTACTCCTGGCCGCCCGGCAGGCCGATCCGTCGCCACTCAACGAAAAAGGCCGGTGACGGAGCGCCTTGCGGGGCAGTCTGCGCCGCATCTCGTCCTCCAGCCACTTCAGCACAATGCTGCGGCACTGGCGCGTTGCGGTCGGATCCGCGTGCGGGGCAAGCTCCACCTGCACCCTCAGCTTCCCGGCCTCGCCGGACGGCACGGCCCGATTCGCGATGCTCCGGGAGGCTGCCTCGCGGCGGCGGGCCTGCTCCTTCCGCTTCCATTCCTCGATGGACTTGAAACGTTCTTGTGGCATGGTGCGCGTCTATGGTTGAATCGGCTCGGGACCGATGGCAAGGTCCGGTCCCGAGGGCTCCCGGCGCAAGCGAGGCCGCCGGGTCGTTCGGAGTGGACGACGGTCGCGGCCTTGCCAATCTACGAAGCCTCGTCATCATCAAGTGCATGACCCCGATAGCGCGGTTCCTCGACAGCGGCCCGAATCCCCCGTACAGGGCGGCCGCGTGCGCGGGCCTGGGCGTCCTCTTGCTCTTCGCCCTCACGCTGGCGCCTGCGCCCACCTGGTGGGATACCGGCGAGTACGTTGCCACCGCCCATACGCTGGGAATCCCCCACCCGCCCGGGAATCCGCTCTTCGTCGTCCTCGGCAGGGTGTGGTCGGTGCTGCTGGCCCCGCTGGGGCTTCCGCCCGCCGTGCGGATCAACCTCCTGGCGGCGGTGACCTCGGCGGGCGCGTCCTTCTTCTTCTTCCTGATCGCGCACCGGACACTGGTCCAGCTGAGGGGCCGCGGCCGCGAGGCGCTGGTCGGGGCGACCGTGGCCGTTCTGGTCTCGGCCACCGCCTTCACGGTGTGGAGCCAGAGCAACACCAACGAGAAGGTCTACACGGTCTCGCTGCTGATCGCGGCCGCGGTCACCTGGCTGATGTTTCGATGGGCGGACCGGCAGGGCGATCCACGCAGCGCGCGCCTGGTCGTTGCGGCCATGTACCTGATGGCGCTGGGGGCGACCAACCACCTCATGTCGGTGCTCCCGGTGGGTGCGGTGTTCGTCTTCATCCTGCTGACCCGGCCGAGCCTGCCGGCCCACTCGCGCTTTCTCTCCCGTTGCGCCCTGGCCCTGGTCGTGGGCCTCTCGTTCAACTTCTTCCTGCCCATTCGCGCGGCCCAGCGCCCGGTCATCAACGAGGGCGACCCGGTGTGCGACGGGGTGGTCGAGACTGCGGTGGCGGTCTACACGGGCGGAGCCGCCGGATGTCCCGCCCTGGCTTCGTCGCTCAAGCGCGAGCAGTACAGGAAGCCCCCCGTGACCCAGCGCATGGCCCCCTTTTCGCACCAGCTCCTGAACTTCTACCAGTACTTCGACTGGCAGTGGTCGCGCGGAATCGACCCGGACGAGCCTCCGTCCCGTGCGCGTCTTCCCGTCACCCTGCTGTTCATTGCGCTGGGAGGGCTCGGCGTCTTCGCCGTCTGGCGGGGAGACCGCAACACCGGCGCCTACTTCGTGGTCTTCGGGGCCACGGTGTCGGTGGCGCTCGTCTTCTACCTGAACTTCCGCCTGGGATACTCGCTTGCCCCGGAGGTCACCGCGGAGCGTGCCCATGAAGTCAGGGAACGCGACTACTTCTTCCTGCTCTTCTTCGCGCTCTGGGGTGTCCTCGCGGGACTCGGGCTTGCGCGGGGATGGCTGTGGCTGGGCGAGCGCGTGGGGAGCCTGCGCAATGCTTCGCCGGTGCTGGCGATCGCCTTTGTCCCCTTCTTCCTGAACCTGGGATGGGCCAACCGCGCGGGAGACTACGCCGCCCGCGACTGGGCCTACAACCTCCTGAACAGCATGGAGCCGTACGGGGTGCTCTTCACGAACGGCGACAACGACACCTTCCCGCTCTGGTACCTGCAGGAGGTGGAGGAGATCCGCCGGGACGTGACCGTGGTAGTGGTGCAGTACCTGTTCACCGAGTGGTATGCGAAACAGCTGCGCGAACTGACCGAACCCGGGCGGCAGCGGCCCTACGTCCCCGTCGAGGGGCTACCCTACGCGGACCGGGACCCGCCGTCCGGTCCCATCGTCAATCTCACCGACCGGCAGCTTGCGATGGTGGGAGACGGGCGGCTGCCCGAAGCGATGGGGGTGCGGATCGGCGACATGATGGTCGAGTACCCGAAGGGGACGGAGCTGCTCAGCGGGCACCGGATCGCCCTTGCCATCATTCGCACCTCGGCCCGCGAGAGGCCGATCTACTTCGCGTCGAGGGACGGGGAGATGAGGAAGATGGGGTTGTCGGCGTGGGCGGTTTCGGAGGGTCTGGCGGTACGGCTGCACACGCGGAACCTCGACGGTGCGGTGCCGGCGGGCTACCTGCGCACCAGGGAGGGCCTGGGGGGCGAATGGTTCGACTATCCGCGGTCGAGGCAGCTCGTGGACGAGGTGTACAGCTACCGGGGGCTGCGCGGGCGGGAGATCTGGCAGGACTACTCGACGCGCCATATCCCCTACGGCTTCTACAGGCTCACGGCATTGCTGGGGGTGCTTGCAGAAGCCGAGGGTGACATGGAGACGAGCCTGCGCTACCGGGAGTTTTCGAAGGAATTCCTGCACACATATCTCGGGGGAACGAAGGCGCGGCGGGAGCGGGCGCCGAATGTCGCCGTGGACTGACCGCGGGCTCCGACGACACCCCAAGCTGCGCGGGCTTCAAACGGAAGTCGGCCACCGGGATGCCGTCGCGGCTTCGGACACCGGCGCGTCCGAGGACTACTTCTTCGTGAAGATCCGGATCACGCCGCGGTCCACCTCGTCGCCGTACAGCTCCCTGGCTCTCTCCCCCTTGATGACTTCGATGCGGTCGATGCGATGGGCGACCAGCGCGGGAGACAGCCTGTCCAGCCCGGGTCCGCCGCCATCCAGGCGTACGTCGTCGACGTAGATGACCGGGTTCCAGCCCGGGGGCGTACCGGAAACCTCATTCTCGGTGAGCCACTTCGTCCAGGCCGCCGTCTCCGCCGTCACGACGAGCTCCGTGGCCTTCAGCTCGCGGACGAGTTCCGCCGCCTTCAACTCGCGCAGGGATTGTGCCCGCACCAGCCCCGTCACGACGAGTTCCTCGACCTTCAGCCCGGCCACGGGTTCCGCCCGCGCCTGTCCGGTCACGACGAGCTCCCGGACCTGCACCTCAGGCAGGGTTCCACCTGCACCTGTCCCGTCGCTACAAGCTCCTCGACCTGCAACTCGACCTCGGATTCCGCCCCCTCCGGTCCCGTTACCGCCTCCACCACGAATTCCCCGGCGGATGGCACGACCACGAGTTCGGGCACGGGCTCCGCCGCCTTCGTGAACACCTGGATCACCCCGCTCGCCGCCTCGTCGCCGTACAGCTCCCTGGCCGAAGATCCCTTCAGCACCTCGATGCTGGCGATATCGTGGGGGTCCAGCCGGGACAACGGATCCTCGCCATCCGACGTTTCCCACGGACCTGGAACCCGGACGCCGTCCAGGTATACCGCCGGGCCGGAGTCACGGCTGCGGCCCGTGACCACGAAGTCCCGCAAGAGCCGGAGCCGCACACTTCGTCGTTCCATTTCCGCTTCCGTACGCTCCACGCCCGGATCCGCGGTCACCTCCTCGAACG
>CAZTOF010000527.1:0-2607 GCA_964615515.1 uncultured Gemmatimonadaceae bacterium | reverse complement strand
TCGCCGACCGTGCCGCCGTTCAGCAGGCCGCGCAGCGCCAGCAGGGCCGACGTCTTCCCCGTCTGGCGGGGGGCGTGCAGCACGAAGTACCGCTCGTCCCGAATGAACTCGAGCACTTCCGGAAGGTCGATGCGTTCGAGCGGCGGGATGTGGTAGTCGAGCGCGGGCCTGATCGGCCCCGCCGTGTTGAATTTCCTCATGGAGGTGAACGTGGACGAGGCTGGCGGGGCTGGCAAGGCGGGGGGCGGGTTGAGACCAGCCGCCCCTCCGGGTAGGTTACGCCGCTGACCAGTACCAGGGAATCGACGGGAGGGGTGAATGTCAGGTGCGCGTACGACGGGTCGGATAGGTGCCTTTGGGGCATGGCTGGAGGGATACGAAGGCGGCCTCCGGTCTACGGGTGTTCCCCATGAAGAGCGGATGCAGCTGGTTGCCGAGAGCGTCGCCAGGCTTACGGCCGAGACCTACTTCGCGGGCTACGTGCGAGGAGGCGAATCCGCGTACGACGACGGCATGACGGAGGGGCAGAGTGAGGTCATCCACTCGGTGGTCTGGGTGAAATTCGGGCCGATGGCGGCGCACCGGGTCTCGAAGCTGTTTGAGTACATCCGCGAACCCGAGTGGACTGCCCGCCTCGCGGCTTGCGTCTTCACGTGCGGCACGGCCACGGAGTTCCTGGCCCGGGTGAAGGAACTGACGGAAGGGGAGCGGCCGTGAACTCGAAGCATGTGGTGACCATCGCAGGATTCGCCAAGGAGGTCGGCCAGCACATTGGCAGCCGCCATCGGGTTGGGTTCGACGAGGGTCGCGCGAGCGCACACGAGGCCGGCCGCGTGGCGGGCCGCGAGAGTGCCATCCACGGGCTCACCGCGGTACGGTTCGGCCTTGAGACGGCGGACCAAGTCGTGGAAGCGACCCGGAGCATCTTGTACGAGCCGGAGCCCATTGCAGAGATCGGCAACGCAGGTCGCATCGGCATCTGCGTCCTGACCTGCTCCACCGCCGAGGACCTCCTGGCGCGGGTGCGGGAAGTCAAGGAGGAAGAAGCGAAGAGGGACCGCGTGTACTTGCTGGCCGCCCGCTACCACTACTGACCTGAGCGCGATCACGCCAACAGAGGCAGGACGCTGCATTCCCCTCGCTGCGAGCCGCTGCGAGACCGACGGCCTGCGCGCGGTGCACCGATGTCAATTAGTTGGTCACTGACCATGCTCGCTGACCATGTATCGTGGTGGTGACTGACCATGCTCGCTCCTGCGCCGGGCCGTTGCGGGTGAACTGGAAGGAACGGTCTCTTGAGTTGAGACCAGCCGCCCCTTCCGGGTTAGGTTACTTGACGACCACCCTCTCTGATGGGAATACGTGAACTGCAGCTTGGCGAACGTCTCCGGGAATGCACTTCCCGGACGGCCAGAGTCCCCAATACTGAACACTCGACTGTGCCTCTGACACCCGAACAGCGCGCCCGTGAGAAGATCGACGAACAGCTCGAGGCCTGCGGTTGGGTCGTTCAGGACTTCAAGTCCATGAACATCCACGCGGGGCCCGGGGTGGCCGTTCGCGAATTCCCCCTCACGTGGACGGAGGGTGCGGAGATCAAGTCCGGATCCGCCGACTACCTGCTCTATGCCGACGGATCGGCCATCGGAATCATCGAGGCGAAGCCGGCCGGGCACACGCTGGAAGGGGTCGTCGTCCAGTCGCAGCGCTACACCGAGGGACTTCCCGAGTGGGTTCCCGCGCGATACCGCCCCCTTCCGTTCGCCTACGAGTCCACTGGCGAGATCACCCAGTTCACCAACGGCCTCGACCCTGACTCGCGCAGCCGGGAGATCTTCACCTTCCACCGGCCCGAGGAGCTGCTACGGCAGCAGGACCTGGGATCCGCCCAGCTGCGCCGGTTGCTCCGGAAGATGCCTGGGCTCCCCCAAGGCAAGCTCTGGCCCGTCCAGCACGACGCAATCCGCAACCTCGAGCAATCGCTCGCCCACGGCCGCCCCCGCGCGCTTGTCCAGATGGCCACCGGCAGCGGCAAGACCTTCATGGCGGTGTCGGCCTGCCACCGGCTCATCAAGCACGCCGGGGCCAGGCGCATCCTCTTCCTGGTCGACCGCAACAACCTCGGGCGCCAGACGCTGAACGAGTTCCAACAGTTCCGGGATCCCGCGTCCCCCTACACCTTCGCCGACGAGTTCCCGGTCCAGCGCCTGCGGGGCAACGCCATCGAACCGGCCAGCAAGGTGGTCATCACGACCATCCAGCGCCTCTACTCGATGCTGAAGGGCGATCCCGAATACGACCCCGTCAACGAGGAAGAGTCGCTCTTCGAGTCGGGACGCCCGCCCGGCAGCGAGCCCGTCCCAGTCGAGTACACCGCCGACATCCCGGTGGAGACGTTCGACTTCATCGTGATCGACGAGTGCCACCGCTCGATCTATAACGTCTGGCGGCAGGTGATCGAGTACTTCGACGCCTTCCTGATCGGGCTGACCGCGACCCCGAGTCCCCACACCATCGGGTTCTTCAACAACAACGTCGTGCAGGACTACTCGCACACGAAGGCCGTGGCGGACGGGGTCAACGTCGGCTACGACATCTACCGCATCA
>CAZTOF010000526.1:0-5358 GCA_964615515.1 uncultured Gemmatimonadaceae bacterium | reverse complement strand
GCATGACTCCGCCGCTGGGCGAGAGCGTCTTCGAGGTCTTCGCGCGCAAGAGCCGGGGCGAACCGCTCAGGCACGTCGGGTACGTGGACGCCCCCGGTGTGGAGTTGGCGCGGGTGTACGCGTGGACGACCTACGACGAGGAGAACTGGTTCGAGATGTGCGTGGTGCCGCGCCGGGCCGTGATCCCCGTCAACCGCCCCGAGGGGCCCTGGGCCCGGAACCTTCCAGCAGGGGGCGACGGGAGGTGACCCGCGCCGGAGGGGCTGACGCCGCCGCGCAGGGACACGCTGAGGGCCGCGAAACCGCCCCCGCACCGCTCTCCCGCCACATCCTCACCCTGGCCGACACCAAGCGGCTGCTGGGAATCCGCTACAGCGACTGGATCCTCGGCAGCCCCTCGATCGAGACCGGCATCGCCGCCTCGTCGATGGCGCAGGACGAGTGGGGCCACGCCCGGCTGCTGTACTCGATGCTCAAGAAGCAGGGTTTCGATCCCTTCGAGGTCGAGCACACCCGCCCGGCCGAGCGCTACTACTCGGCCCCCGCCCTGGACCGTCCCTTCGCCGACTGGGCGGAGTTCACCGCGGCCGTGGTGGTGGTGGACGGGGCGCTCTCGGTGGCGCTGGAGAGCTTCGCCGCCGGCAACTTCGCGCTCGCCCGCTCCCGCGTCCCCAAGATGCTCGCCGAAGAGGAGTACCACCACCAGTTCGGCTCCGCCTGGTTCGCGCGCCTTGCGGCGGCGGGGGGAGAGGCGGAGGCCCGGGTGCACGAGGCGGCGATGGCTACGCTCCCCTCGACCCTGGCCTGGCTGCTTCCCGGCGACGACGTGTACGACTCGCTGGTCGCCGAGGGGATGGTCTGGCCGGGCGACCGCGTCCGGGAGCGCTGCCTGGAACGGATGGCGGCGATCGTCGCCCCGGCGGGTATCGTCCTCGCCGATGTCGAGCCCGCGCGCGGGGGGTGGGACCCGGAGCGCCGCCGCGGCCCGGGAGGCCCCGGCGAGGAGGCCGTCGAGAGGGCGCGGGGTGATCGCAACCGCGCCCTGTTCGTCGAATAGCGCCGTGGACGACAGGAACCCGGCACCGGCCTCGCTCGAACCGCCTCCGTGTCCATTCTGCGGCGGCGGCCGGACCGAAGTCGTGTCCCTCTTCGGGAGCCACGCCTCGCTCACCACCTGCTGGTGCGCCGACTGCCGCAGCCCATTCGAGTTCCTGCGCTGGCGATCCGGCGGCGGGGTGCCGAACGTGGACCGGGCGCCGGGGTTTGAGTAACGTTGTCTGCAAGTCCGCCCTATCATCCTGAAGACCCGCAGGTCCACATGACTGCAGCAAGCCGTTCCCCGGTCATCGCTCTCCCGGTCGCCCTGGCGATCCTCGCCCCCATCGCCTTCGGAGCGACCGCCTGCGGGACCGGCGCGATCAAATTGCCCACCCCGCGGCGTCTCGTCATCCACTCGGGAGAGCGTATCACGCCCACCGAGGAGCGCATGGCGGAAGTGGACGCCTGGGCCCGGGAGCAGATGGACAGTATCCGGGAGGACCCGTCCTTCTTCATCGACCGCCTGGGACAGGATACCCCGGTCTATCCCTGGGAGACCCTGCGGATCAACGAGTCCGGCGACACGGCCATGATCTCCTATCAGAGGCGTCCCGGGGTGATCGGGCCCTATACCATCTATGCTCACCTTCATCTCATGGAAGCCCAGGGCCGACTCGGCCGGTGGCTGCCCGAGGCCGGCGGCGGCTCTCCCTTCGAAATCGAGAAGGCCATCCTCTCCCGGGTGGCAGATGCGTGGATCTACCAGCGATCGATCCACGATGTCCGTCCGAACGGCATCCTCGACGAGTTGGCCTACGCGAAGGAGAAGGGGTTTCTGGACGCCTTCATCCTGACCGCCCGTCCCGACCAGTTTGTAGAGGCACGGCGGGTGTGGCTGGCCGAGAACCCCGCCGGTCGCGGCGCCTACGTGGCCTGGTTCAGGTCGGCCTTCGAGCGCGATCCGCCGGGACTGCGGGGAATCCCGGCAGCCCGCTGACGGAGCTCACCGACGACGCGCGCTTCGGTCGGACCCCGGAGTCAGCCGGGGCCGGTCACCAGCCAGCCGGGGCGCACCCCACGGGCCACCTCGCCCTCTATGTGGATGTCGACACGTCCGGTGCGCGCCAGCCGCGCGTCGCTGGGCCTGCCGCCGAACAGCGCAAACCCCCGCACCCTGATGCGCGCCTCGTCGCCCTCCGGCGAAGCCGCTACCAGCGCGCCGCTCTTCAGCTCCTTCACGGTCAGTGCCTCCCCCCGGCCGAGGCGGAGGCGCAGAATCCTGCCCCCGTGGGGATGGTCGTAGGCGTCGATGACGCGGTAGGTCGCCTTGGCCGTGGATGATCCAGTCACCGTCACCCCCTATCTCCGGCGTGTTGTCCGATTCGTGTTGGCGGGTCGTCATGCCGGCCACCGATACCGGGGGTCGGCCGACTTCCCGACTTTGCCACATTCGCGTGGCGCAGCCAAAAGCTGGAACGCTTCGACCCTGGGCGTCAACAACATGAGCGAAGACAGGACGGGGATCGAGTGAGGCACTGGAGCCGCCGGGGCTGCATGTGGGTGGGAGCGGCGGCCACCGCCGTGCCGGCGACCGCTTTCGTCGCGGCGGGACTGGGGAACCCCGTGATTTCCGTGGTCGCGGCGGCCCTGCTCGTCCTGCTGCCCGTCCTGGCCCTGGTGCAACAGCCCCCACCCATGTCGGAGCTGCGCGCACACCGTCTCGGCTTCTACACCGCGTCGATCGCGGTTCTGGGGGTCGTCCTGCTGGTCACGCTTGCCGTGGCCCCCGGGCTCTCCCATGCGGACGGCCTCCGGCTGGGCCGGCCGGCCGCGCCCGGCAAGCTGCTCGGTCCGGCGGCCCTCCTCACCCTGGCCGGGCTCATCGTCGCCTACGCCTTCCGCGGGCTCTCGGAACTCTTCGGCTGGCGGGAGACCGGAGTCGTTCACGCCATCATGCCCGCCACCAGGCGCGAAAAGAGCCTCTTCGCGCTCCTCTCCGCGGCCGCCGGTCTCTCCGAGGAGGTGGTCTTTCGGGGGTTTCTGCCGGCGTTTCTCATGCCTCTGTCAGCGTCCTACCTGCTCGGCGCCTTGCCTGTAGCGGTGGTTTTCGGCTTCCTTCATGCCTATCAGGGTCCTCACGGAATCGTGCGGGCCGCGGTCATCGGCGCAGTCCTGGCGCTTGGAGTCGCCTGGACGGGAAGCCTGTGGCCGTCGATCTTCGCGCATGCAGCCCTGGACCTGCTCTTCGGGCTGGTGCTCACCAAGTCACTTCTGGGAAAACCGCCGGCGGGACCGGCGATGGAAGGAGCGTAGGCAGCCCGTGGACATAGATCTCGTGCTCACCGCCGACGCGGCCACGATCGACGGGTCGGGGAAGCTCAACCTGCTCGGCGTCTTCGATCAGATCAGCGTGGGGCGGTTTCCGGCCCGGCACGGCCGCCTGTCCCTGGTGCTGCGCTTCCTCGGGGGCGTGGGCGACGCCGGGACCCACAAGCTGACCATCAGGCTGTCGAGTCCCAAGGGCAAGGAACTGGTCTCGCTCAGCGGCGAACTCAAGGTTTCGCCCGGGCGACAGAGCCTGCAGACGGGAATCCGCGTCCCTCATGTGATCAACCTGGACGGAATCGTCTTCCAGGAAGCCGGAATCCACACCTTCCACATCCTGGTCGACGGGCGCCACCAGGCGACGCTTCCGCTCTCGATCGTCAGCCGGGGCGGCAGCCGGGCGATGGCGTGACGGGGCCTGCCGCGACCCCCCGCGCTTCGGGTCCCGCGGAAGGACTCTCGGTCACCCGCCTGCGGATCCACCCCGTGAAGGGGATGCGGGGTACCGACGTCCAGTCCATGCAATTCGACGACATGGGGCCCCGGTTCGACCGCCGCTGGATGGTGGTCCGCCCGGACGGGGGGTTCGCCAGCCAGCGCGACACGCCCCGCCTGGCCGCGGTACATCCCCACTTGGAGGACGGCGCGCTGCGGCTCGAGGCCGCCGGCACCGAGCCTCTGACGCTCCCCGTCAACGCGACCGGCGACGCCACACCGGTCCGCATCCACGGGGCCCGCGCGCTGGGCATCCATGTGTCCGCCGACGCCGATGCGTGGCTCGGCGCCGTGCTCGGCGGCGAGTTCCGCCTGGTCTTCATGCGCAGCGAGAACGCCCGCACCACCGATCCGGCCTACGCCAGGGGCCACCGGGTGAGCTTCGCGGACGGATACCCGGCGCTGCTGGTCAGCGAGGCGTCGGTGGAGGAACTGGGTCGCCGCGTCGGGCGCGCGATCCCGGTGGAGCGCTTTCGTCCCAACGTCGTCGTGAGCGCCAGCTACCCGCACGACGAGGACAAGTGGGCGCGCTTCGCGGTCGCCGGCCTGGCGTTCAGCGGCGTCAAGCTCTGCGCCCGCTGCAAGGTCACCACCACCGACCAGGAGACCGGCGCCCGCGACCCCGACCGGGAGCCGCTCCGCACCCTGGCCCTCTACCGACGCATCGAGTCGCTGGTGTATTTCGGGGTGAACGTGGTGCATCACGGCCCCGGGCGGATTGCGGTGGGAGACTCGATCGAGGTGCGGGAGCGGGGAACCATCCCGGGAGCCTGGCTGGGCGGGTCGCAGAGGAAGTCCGTGAGGCGAGAGGGGGTTAGCCTCCGGTGACCGTATCGCGCATGCGCGACCGCATCGTTCCCCGCCTGATCGAGGAGGAGATGCGGGAGTCGTTCATCGACTACTCGATGAGCGTGATCGTGCGGCGCGCCCTGCCCGATGTCCGGGACGGCCTCAAGCCCGTCCACCGCCGCATCCTGGTCGCCATGCACGGGCTGGGCCTGCACCCCGACCGCAACTACAAGAAGAGCGCTAGCGTGGTAGGCGAGGTCCTCGGCAAGTACCACCCGCACGGCGACACGGCCGTCTACGACGCGCTGGTGCGCATGGTGCAGGACTTTTCGCTGCGCTACCCCCTGGTCGACGGCCAGGGCAACTTCGGTTCCATCGACGGAGACCCTGCCGCCGCCTACCGCTACACCGAGGCGCGTCTCGCCGCCGTGGCCACCGAACTCCTGGCCGAGATCGAGAAGGACACGGTGGAGTGGGAGAACAACTTCGACGACCGCCTGCAGGAGCCGGCGGTGCTCCCGTCCCGGATCCCCAACCTGCTGGTGAACGGCAGTTCCGGGATCGCGGTGGGAATGAGCACCAACGTGCCTCCGCACAATCTGGCCGAGGTGGCCGCGGCGCTGCGCATGCTGGTGGCGAACCCGGAGTGCGGCAACGACGAGCTGATGGAGGCGCTGCCGGGCCCGGACTTCCCGACGGGAGGGTACATCG
>CAZTOF010000525.1:0-4157 GCA_964615515.1 uncultured Gemmatimonadaceae bacterium | reverse complement strand
CCACGATGCGGGCGCCGGTGCCGGAGAGGGGGCAGCGTGAACGACGCCCGCATCGTGGAGGCAATCCTCTTCGCCAGCGATGCCCCGCTCTCGCCGGGGGAGATCGCCCGCGCCGACGAAGTGCTCGACGAGGACCGGGTGGAAGAGGCGCTGGCCGTCCTGAAGGCCGAATACGACAACACGGGACGGGCCTTCGAGCTGCGTGAGGTGGCGGACGGCTTCCAGCTCATGACCCGCCCGGAGTTCGCCCCGTACCTCGAGCGCTTCGACACGGTGCCCAGGTCGTCCCGGCTCTCGGGTCCGGCGCTGGAGGCGCTGGCGATCGTGGCCTACCGGCAGCCGATCAGCCGCATCGAACTGGAGTACATCCGGGGCGTCAACTCGACGGGAGTGCTCCGCACGCTGCTGGATCGCGAACTGATCGCCGCGGTGGGAAGGGGGGAAGGGGTGGGGCGGCCGGTGCTCTACGGCACGACTTCGAAGTTCATGGAACACTTCGGATTCCCCTCCATGGAGCATCTGCCGAGGCCGGAGGAGCTGCCGGTCGTCCTGCGCGAACGGGCCCCGCTGGAGGAGGAGGCCGGGCCGGCGGGCGGAGATGGGGACGACACGGAGCCGGAAACCCCGGCACTCGACGGGGAAGAGGCGGTGGCGGCGGTGCTGGCACACGCCGAGTCCCGGCCGGAGCCGGGCGAATGATGGCGTGGAGCCACGCGTCGATGCGAGGTGGCGCAGTGCGAGCGACGAATGGCCGGAGGGGCGAATGAGTGCCCGTAGCCATGCGTCGATGCGGGTGCAGAAGTACATCTCGCAGGCGGGCGTGGCCTCGAGGCGCCAGGCCGAGGTCATGATCGGCGAGGGCCGGGTCGCGATCAACGGGCGGCCCGTCACCGCGCCGGGCGCACGGGTCGTTCCCGGCACGGACACCGTCTCGCTGGACGGTCGCGTCGTGCGGCCGGCGCCCCCGCGCTGGGTGGTCTTCCACAAGCCCGCCGGGGTTCTCTGCACCCGTAGCGACCCCCACGGAGGGCGCACCGTCTATGACCTGCTGCCGGACTGGGCGGCGGGACTGCGCTACCTGGGCCGGCTGGACCGGGACACCTCCGGCCTGCTGCTGCTGACGAACGAGGGCGACCTCGCCGCGGCGCTGGCGCACCCGAGCGGACAGGTTGAGCGGGAATACCTGGTTCATGTGCGGGGCCGGATCACCGCCCGGGCGCTCAAACACCTCAAGAGCGGCGTCGAGCTGGAGGACGGTTTCGCCCGTCCCAGGCGCGTGCGCCGGGTGTCGCTGGGCGAGGATCGCTGGGGCGTGACGCTCGTTCTAACGGAGGGGCGGAAGCGCGAGGTCCGCAGGCTGCTCGAGGCGGTCGGGCACCCCGTGTCGGCGCTGGTCCGGACCCGGTTCGGCCCCTTCAGGCTGGGTGGGCTGAAGGCGGGCGGCTGGCGTCCGGCGCGCGGACCGGAGCTGGCCGCGGCGCGGGCGAAGGCCGCCCGGGCGGGGAGGGGGGCCCGGCGCCGCCCCGCCGATTCCAGACGTTCGCCCAGGGGCCGCTAGCGTCATGTCCGCCCCGACGCTGGAAATCGTCCGTCACCCGCTCATCGAGCACAAGCTCTCCCATCTCAGGGACAAGGTCACCGGCACCCGGCGGTTCAAGGCGCTGCTCGAGGAGATCACGCTGCTCATGACCTTGCACGCCACCCGGCACCTCGAGGGCGAGGAGACGACCTTCGACACGCCGCTTGAGACCATGAGCGCGCGCCGCATCCGGGAGGACCGGCTGGTCGTGGTCCCCATCCTGCGGGCGGGCCTGGGAATGGTCGAAGGGGTGCTGCGGCTGGTCCCGGGCGCGCGGGTCGGCCACCTGGGGTTCTACCGCAACGAGGAGACGCTCCAGCCGGTGCGCTACTACGGCAAGCTGCCCCCGGACCCCGAAGGGCGAAGCTTCCTGATGGTGGATCCCATGCTCGGCACCGGCGGGACCGCAACGGCCGGTGCGAGCGAGCTGAAGGAGCGAGGCGCGCGCGATATCCGCTTCATGTGTCTGGTCGCGGCACCGGAGGGCGCGGCGCGCATGGCCGAAGTCCACCCCGATGTCCCCGTCTACACCGCGGCCCTCGACCGCCAGCTCAGCGGCGCGGGGTACATTCTCCCGGGACTGGGCGACGCGGGGGACAGGATCTTCGGGACGTAGCAGCCCGTCGACCATCCGCTCGCGCTCGGCTCCCCCGGCCTTGCCCGAACCGTTATCGTTACCCGGGCCCATAGCTCAGGCGGTTAGAGCAGCGGACTCATAATCCGACGGTCGGGGGTTCAAGTCCCTCTGGGCCCATGCCTGTTTGTTCCACCGGTTTACGAGGGTTTGAAGTCGCTGCGCCGCCTTGGTTTGCGGTCACGGCCGGTGAAATCCACGCCTTGACGGCCAACCTTCGGCCGGACCATCTTTCTGCAAGCGTTCATGCAACCTCCACCCGGAAGGCGGCAGGGGTGTTCATCCAGCTTTCGACCCGGCGGCGACAGCGGCGCATTGGTGCGGCGTGTATCGCGCTGATGCAGGTCGGCGTCGTCGCCGTGCTGTCACCGGCCGATGCCCTGTTGGATGCCGAGCGCCTCGGTGCGCCGGTACATGTCGAGTCGCCCGAGAAGCGCAACTGCACGGCACACCACAGCCACCTCTTCTGCCAGGTCGTCAGGCTGCTGCTCTCGGGGACCCCGGCCGGCCGGGTCGCCGCCGCAGACAGTCCCGCGCCCTCATTTCTGGCCATCGACAGGCCCGGCGGGGACGCTCCTGCGAGGAGCGCCACCTTTCTGATCGGGGCGATCAGCCCGAGAGGACCGCCTCTCGCCTGATCCTTTCCAGCTTCGTCGTCCCCCGTCTTCGGGGCGGGCATTCCGCGACTCCGAAGACGACCAGCCACGAACTGCCCCGCTCCCCGTGCATCGGACATCTCCCCACAGACCTGTTGCGGGTGTGCACGCATTTCCACCGGGTGTCCACGGACGCCCGCCGTATCTGCTCACCCTGTCGTGCGCGGTCGCCATCGCGGCCGCGTCCGCCCCGCTCGCGCCCCCGGTCTCCGCGCAGGAACCGGAGCACGAGGGCGAAATCGAGGGCGTGGTGCGGGACGCCGGGACCGGACGGCCCCTCGCGGGTGCCGACGTCTCGGTGGTCGGGTCGGGAACGAGCGCCGTAACCCACGGTGACGGGACCTTCCACCTGACCGGCATCGCCCGGGGCGACTACACGCTCCGGGCGGAACGGCTCGGGTACCGGGGCACCACCATCGACGTCGCGGTGGGGGACCGGTCGGCGGTGGTCGTCATCGAGCTGGCGTCTTCCCCGATCGCGCTGCAGGCCATGGTGGTGACGGCCACGATCAGTGAGCGCGGCGCGGCCGAGTCCCTGCGGCCGGTGGGCGTCATGGCGGGCGACGAGCTGCAGCGCAGGATGGAGGGGACCGTCGCGGCGACGTTGGCGTCGATGCCGGGGCTGGCCGTCGCCAGCATGGGTCCGACCGTTTCGCAGCCGGTGATCCGGGGGCTGAGCGGCGACCGGGTGCTGATGCTCGAGGACGGGACCGCGACCGGGGATGCCTCCAACTCGGGCGCGGACCACACCACCGCGCTCGATCCGTCGTCCGCCCGCCGGATCGAGGTCGTGCGCGGCCCGGGTGCGCTGCTATACGGGGGGAACGCGCTGGGTGGGGTCATCAACGTCATCCGTGACGAGATTCCCTCGTCGGTGCCCCACCACCTGACGGGCGCGGCGACCATGCAGAGCCAGACGGTCGCCGGCGCGTTGGCTGCCAGCGCGACGGCCTTCTTCGCCGCGTCGGAGCGGGTGCCCGTGCGGGTGGAGGTGGCGGCGAGGACGTCCGGCGACCTGAAGACGCCGGCCGGGACGCTTGCCAACACCGACGGACGGCTGTGGAGCGGGGGAGCGGGGGCGGCCTACGTTACCGATTGGGGTCATGTGGGCGGCTCCGTCCGCGGATACCTCAACGACTACGGCATCCCCGGCGGTTTCAAGGGCGGCCACGCGGAAGGGGTGCGCATCGAGATGGAGCGCACCGCTTCGAAGTTCCGTACCGTGGTCGACGAGCCCGTCGGGATCTTCGACAACCTCCGCTTCGACGCCACCCACACCTGGTACAGG
>CAZTOF010000524.1:0-11991 GCA_964615515.1 uncultured Gemmatimonadaceae bacterium | reverse complement strand
GACTCCTGGCGGTCACCTGCTGGTTGGCCCTCCCGCTGGCGGGCGGGGGCAGGCCCGCCAGCGGGAGGGCCAACCAGCAGGTGACCGCCAGGAGTCCGGGAGGTGCCCAGGCACAGCGGCGAATGAAGCGGAACGGGCTTGTCGCCATCGGTCTACCGTGAATGGGGTGAATGGGCGATCTTCCTGAAAATATCACCCATCGTCGCGGGGCGTGGCGCAGCCCGGTAGCGCGCCTGCTTTGGGAGCAGGAGGTCGCCGGTTCGAATCCGGCCGCCCCGATTGGAGTTACGGGATTTCGCTAAAGCGACTCCCGCTTTTTGTTCCCGCTAATTTAGCGGGAAATGGCCTTCTGGCGCTCCTCAAGCGCTTGCCTCAGCCGCTCCTCGTCGGTGCGCTGATAGCGCAGATTGCCAACGCCCCGAATCTAGGCGAGAGGTCGCGTAAGTCAAACTACGACTGCCCGATCCGCCACTCTCGCCAGTGAGAGGGGTCGGGTTTGATCACGCCCCGATAGCGGGGATTCCCGCATCGAATGGCGGGAATCCGGTGAGCATCGAAATGCCCGTGTAAACCGCCCGGAACTCACCCAAGCCACTCAGGTAGAGCCCGCCGTTCAGACAAGCGGAAAACGTAACCGAAGGATACGTCGGTTGCCAACCGGCTGAGCCCGCGCTCCTCGACGAGACCGGCGTTTCCATGCGGACGCGAGACCGGTGCCGAGCGACCTGATACATTGATGGCATGTACCACGACCACATGACCACCAGCCCTGTCTACGAGCTCGGCGACGGGTTGCGCCTCCGGGAGGCGCGTGGCCCCCGTGCTGCGAGCCACCCAACCGACCCGCCCGCTCGCGCGTTGATCCTCTTCCTCGCTTTCTGACACATGGCGCTCCGCAAGTCCCACCTGCACGCCTCGCTCTGGCAGAGCTGCGACCAGCTTCGCGGCGGCATGGACGCCTCGCAGTACAAGGACTACGTCCTGACGCTGCTGTTCATGAAGTACGTCTCGGACAAGTACGCGGGCGCGGACGATGAGTTTTCCGAGATCAGGGTGCCGCCCGGCGGCGGGTTCGCGGACATGGTGGCGCTGAAGGGGAGCAAGGAGATCGGCGACGGAATCAACGTCGTGATCCGGAAGCTCGCCGACGCCAACGGTTTCCTCCTCAAGGGCGTGATCGACCAAGCCGACTTCAACGACGAGAGCAGGCTCGGCAGGGGCCGGGAGATGACGGACCGGCTCACGAAGCTGGTGGGGATCTTCGAGAGGCTGGACTTCCGGGCGAACCGCGCCCAAGGCGACGACCTTCTGGGCGACGCCTACGAGTACCTGATGCGGCACTTCGCCACACAGTCCGGGAAGAGCAAGGGGCAGTTCTACACCCCTGCCGAGGTCTCCCGCATCATGGCCCAGGTGGTCGGGATCGGCGCGGACACCGGCCTCGACCGCGCCGTCTACGACCCCACATGCGGCTCCGGCTCCCTACTCATCAAGGCGGCGGACGAGGCACCGGATGGGCTGACCATCTACGGTCAGGAGATGGATGTCGCGACGTGGACCATGGCCTGCATGAACATGATCCTACACGGCAACGTGGACGCCGAGATCAAGCGGGACAACACGCTGGCCGCACCCCGCTTCACCGACGGCCCCGGACGGCTGAAGCGCTTCGACTTCGCCGTCGCCAATCCTCCCTTCTCCACCAAGGCCTGGTCCAACGGCCTCGATCCGGACCACGACGAGTTCCGTCGCTTCGAGTACGGGATCCCACCCGCGAAGAACGGCGACTACGCGTTCCTCCTCCACCTCGTCGCTTCGCTCAAGAGCACAGGCAAAGGCGCGATCATTCTCCCGCACGGGGTACTCTTCCGCGGCAACCGCGAGGCCCGCATTCGCCGCAATCTCGTCAAGCGCGGACTGATCCGGGGTGTCATCGGGCTGCCCGCCAACCTCTTCTACGGCACCGGAATCCCCGCGTGTATCGTCGTGATCGACAAGGAGGACGCTGCCACCCGCAAGGGCATCTTCATGGTGGACGCCAGCGGGGGATTCCGGAAGGACGGAGCCAAGAACCGTCTTCGCGAGCGCGACATCCACCGCATCGTCAATGTCTTCAACGACCAGCGCAACACCCCCGGCTACGCGCGGATGGTGCCGCTTGACGAGATCGCCAGCGAGGCCAACGACTACAACCTGAACATCCCCCGCTACATCGACTCCGGCGAGCCGGAGGACCTTCACGACCTCGGCGCGCACCTCCATGGAGGCATCCCGGACCGCGACATCGACGCACTCGACCGCTACTGGAACGTGTTCCCCGGCTTACGGCGGGCGTTGTTCGCGCCGGATGATCGTCCGGGATACGTCGAAGCGCGCACGCCGCCGGACGAGGTCGGAGAGGTCGTTCTCGGACATGACGAATTCGTGGCATACCGGGAGCGGGTGCGAGACGCTTTCGACGACTGGCGGCGCGAGCACGAGTCCCGCCTCTACGGACTTGGGTTGGACGACTCCCCGAAGGCGCTGATACGGAAGCTATCCGAGGATCTGCTGGACCGCTTCGCCGATCTCCCACTCATCGACGGCTACGATGTCTACCAGTGTCTGATGGACTACTGGGACGAGGTCATGCAGGACGACGTGTACCTGGTGGTGGCCGACGGATGGTCGGAGGCGGCGCGGCCGCGAGTGCTGGTGGGGAAGCGGCAGGCGGGCGAGTCGCCCGACCTGACGGTCCGGCGGACGAAGTACAAGATGGATCTGCTTCCGCCGGATCTCGTGGCCGGACGCTACTTCGCGGAAAAGCAGCGCGTGGTGGAGTTCCTGCTTGCCGAGCAGGACCGGATCGGGCGCGACGTGGTGGCGTTTGTCGAAGAGCACGTCGGCGAGGACGGGCTGTTGGACGGCGCGACGACGGACGCCGGGAACGTTACGCAGGCTGCCGTGAGGGCTCGGCTCAGGGAGGTTCGCGGCGGTGCCGGGGATCCCGACGAGCGCGACGCGCTGGAGGTCTGCTTGGACCTGATGAAGGCGGAGGCCAAGGCGAAGAGGGCGGCGAAGGAAGCGCGGGCCTTGCTTGATGCCGAGATTCTGGCGCGCTACGCGACTCTGACTCGGTCGGAGATTGCCGACATAGTGGTGCGCGGCAAGTGGATGGCTAGCATGGAGAACGCCGTCGGCCGGCAGGTGGACCGCCTCACGGCGGGGCTTGTGGAACGGGTCATGGAGCTTGACGGGCGGTACGCCGAGGCGCTTCCTGTACTCGCAAAGCGGGCGGAGGAACTTGAGGCCCGTGTGAGGTCGCACCTGCGCGACATGGGGGTAGCCGGTTGAACCGGCGGCTCCGGTTCGAGGGTCGAGACGAATCGTCCGGCGAGATTCGGCAGACGCCGTCTGCCGAATCCGGGATCACCACGACGGCGAGCCTGCCTTCGAGGGGCGGGATCCGTGAGGCTCCCGCAGCCGACACACCTGAGGGGTACAAGCGCACCGAAGTGGGGGTTATTCCGCAGGATTGGGGAGTGCGGTCGCTCAGATCCATGTTGGCCGAGCCACCAAGCTACGGAGTCAACGCACCGGCCATTCCCTTCGACAGGTCGTTGCCTGCCTACATCCGGATCACTGACATCAGCGAAGATGGTCGGTTTCGGCCAACACCGAGGGTTTCCGTCAACGGAGCGCGCGACTCACTCTATTTCCTGAGGCCAGGAGACTTGGTGCTTGCACGCACTGGGGCCAGTGTCGGGAAGGCGTACCGGTATGACCCTCAGGACGGCCCTCTCGTCTTCGCTGGCTTCCTGATCCGAGTGGCACCGGATTCTAGTCGGCTGCGACCCGAATTCCTCGCCCAATTCTTGCGGACCCGGCGCTATTGGTATTGGGTCGCCACCAACTCAGCTAGGAGTGGACAACCCGGCATCAATGCGGCGGAGTACGGTTCTCTGCCGGTGCCCCTCCCGTCCCTCCCCGAGCAGCGTGCCATCGCCGCCGTCCTTGGGGACGTGGACGCTCTGATCGGGGCGCTGGAGGCGCTGATCACGAAGAAGCGGGCCGTCAAGCAAGCCGCGATGCAGCAACTCCTGACCGGCAGGACGCGGCTGCCGGGGTTCGTTGGGGAGTGGGATAGAGTCGTAGTCGGACGAATCGCGGAGACCTACGGTGGTCTAGCGGGAAAGACCAAGGCAGATTTTGGAATCGGGTCCGCGCGGTACGTCTCGTTTCTTGATGTCTTGGATAACGTGAGGATCACTTGCCGCAGATTCGACCGAGTTCGCGTAGCCCGCGCCGAGTCACAGTACCGCGTCCGACCGGACGACGTGTTGTTCAACGCTACATCCGAGACGCCAGAAGACCTTGCGATGGGCGCGGTGGTGGCAGTAGATGCGACCGATCTGTACCTGAACAGCTTTTGCTTCGGCCTTCGCATCCATGACCGCGAACGGTGCGACCCGTTGTTTCTCGCCTACCTGTCCCGGGGAGAGCCAGGCCGCGCCGCAACATATGCTTTGGCGCAGGGAGCCACGCGCTATAATCTCTCGAAGCGACGGTTTCTCGCTTTGGCGCTCGCCCTACCATCCCGCCCCGAGCAGCAAGCCATAGCCACCGTCCTCTCCGACATGGACGCGGAGATCGCCGCGCTGGAGCGCCGCCTCGACAAGATCCGAGCCGTCAAGCAAGGCATGATGCAGCAGCTTCTCACCGGTTCCATCCGGCTTCCCATCCCGGATGCCGTCGCCGAGAACGGGCCGGGCCAATGACGCCGATCCGCATCTTCATCAGCAGTGTCCAGCGCGAGTTTGCGCGGGAGCGGGAGCATCTGCGCGACTACCTTCGCGGCGATCCGCTGATGCGGCGATTCTTCGAGGTCTTTCTGTTCGAGGACGTTGCGGCTTCCGACCGGCGACCCGACGAGGTCTATCTGGACGAAGTTGAACGGTGCGAGATCTACGTCGGGCTGTTCGGTACGGACTACGGGTTCGAGGATCCGGATGGCATCTCGCCCACCGAGCGCGAGTTCGACCGGGCCACCGAGTTGGAGAAGCACCGGCTGATCTTCCTGAAAGTATCTGATGGAGCCGAGCGGCACCCGAAGATGCGGGTGCTGATCGGCAGGGCGCAGGCCGGTCTGGTGAGAAAGCGCTTCGCCACATCGGCGGAATTGGTGTCGGGCCTGTACGCCGCGCTCGTCCAATACCTCGAAGCGAGGCAGCTATTGCGCTTCGGGCCGTTCGACGCGGCCCGCTGCTCTGGGGCAACCCTTGACGACCTGGACGTCGAGGGCATGTACCGCTTCATCCGCGTGGCGCGGAGGTCGCGGCAGTTCCCGCTGCCGGAGGAGACTCCGCCTGCGGACCTGCTCCGGCACCTGAACCTGCTGAACAAGGGACGGCTCACGAACGCCGCCGTGCTGCTGTTCGGCAGGACCCCGCAACGCTTCCTGATCTCTTCGGAGGTCAAGTGCGCGCACTTCCACGGAACCGAGGTCGCCAAGCCGATCCCGTCCCACCAAGTGTACAAGGGCACGGTCTTCGAGCTTGTGGACCAGGCGGTGGACTTCGTGATGAGCAAGATTGCCCTTGCCGTGGGCACGCGGGCGGAGACGGTTCAGGCGCCCGTGGCCTACGAGATCCCGAAAGAGGTCGTGACGGAGGCCATCGTCAACGCGGTGGCGCACCGGGACTACACCGACAACAGCAGCGTTCAGGTCATGCTTTTCGGGGACCGGCTGGAGGTCATGAACTCCGGCCGCTTGCCGCCGCCGCTCACCGTGGAGAAGCTGCGCGTGGCGCACCAGTCCCTGCCCGCCAACCCGCTGATCGCGGAGTCGATGTACCTGCTTCGCTACATCGAGAAGATGGGAACCGGGACGGTGGACATGATCCGGCGCTGTACGGAGGCGGGCCTGCCGGAGCCCGAGTTCGAGGCGGGCGCGGGCTTCATCACCCGAGTCTGGCGGGCGGGCGGCAATGGCACGCGGCGTGGATCCGATCGCGCGACCACCCAAGAAACCCAAGGCACCCGGCTAGAGACTACCCAAGAAGACCGCGACGCTACCCAACAACTCACTAAGACTACCCAGAAAACCGGCGAAGCTACCCAAGAAGGCCGCGGCAAGACAGATTCGATGCCTACCCGCGACCGCATCCTCGCTCTGCTGCAAAGCGATCCGACATTGACACGCGCCGCCCTTGCCTCCCGCATCGGGATCACGCCGGAAGGCGTCAAGTACCATCTCGACAAGCTCCGGAAGGCGGGCCGCATCCGACATGTGGGACCGAGGAAGAAGGGGCGCTGGGAGATCCTCGAATCCGAATCGACCCGGCCATGACCCCTGTCGGCGAAAAGGAGATCGAGACCCAGCGGCGGGTCGTCGCGCTGTTCCGTGACGGTCTCGGCTACCGCTACCTCGGCGACTGGCGGGACCGGGACGGCAACCGCAACGTGGAATCGCGGATCCTCGCCAGCTTCCTTGAGCGCGGCGGCCATTCGGCGAACCTGATCGCGAAGGCCGTCGCGAAGCTCGACCAAGCCGCCGCGCTGGGCGGAAGCCGCACCCTCTACGAAGCCAACCGGGAGGTTTACGGCCTCCTCCGGTACGGCGCGAGGGTGAGGCCAAGGGTGGGCCAAGACACGGTCACCGTCGATCTGATCGACTGGAGCGATCCGTCCGCCAACGACTTCGCCATTGCCGAAGAGGTTACGGTCGGCGGCCGGAACACCAAGCGGCCTGATCTCGTCCTCTACGTGAACGGCATCGCGCTGGGCGTCCTCGAACTCAAGCGCTCGACCGTCTCGGTGTCCGAGGGCATCCGCCAGAACCTCGCCAACCAGAAGAAGCACTTCATCCCGCACTTCTTCACCACCGTGCAGGTGGTGATGGCGGGCAACGACTCGCAGGGGCTCCGATACGGCGTGGTGGGCACACCGGAGAAGTACTGGCTGCGTTGGAAGGAGGCTGGCGCGTCCCCGCCCGCATCGAACTCCGATTCTTCGATCCTCCAGGAACTTGCCGACCTCTGCGCACCGAACCGCCTCCTCGAACTGGTCCACGACTTCGTGGTGTTCGACGCGGGCGCCAAGAAGATCTGCCGCCACAACCAGTATTTCGGCGTGAAGGCGGCGCAGTCCCATGTGAAGCGGCGCGACGGCGGGATCATCTGGCACACCCCGGGCAGCGGGAAGAGTCTGACGATGGTGTGGCTCGCGAAGTGGATCCGCGAGAACGTTACCGATGGCCGCGTGCTCGTCGTCACCGACCGCACGGAACTGGACGACCAGATCGAGAAGGTCTTTCTTGGCGTGGACGAGGAGATCCACCGCACGAAGAGCGGCGCGGACCTTGCCGAGGCCCTTCGCGATCCCGCCCTGTCGCTGATCTGTTCGCTCGTCCACAAGTTCGGCGGGTCGGAGGAGGGCGACATCGACCGCTACGTGAGCGACCTGCGCGCCCACATCTCCGGCGGTTCCCGGCCCGCCGGAGACATCTACGTATTCGTGGACGAATGCCACCGCACGCAGTCGGGCAAGCTTCACGGCGCGATGAAGAAGCTGCTGCCGGAGGCCACCCTGATCGGCTTCACGGGTACGCCGCTGCTCAAGTCCGACAAGCCGCGCAGCATCGAGACCTTCGGCCCGTACATCCACACCTACAAGTACGACGAGGCGATCCGCGACAAGGTGGTGCTCGACCTGCGCTACGAGGCGCGCGACATCGACCAGCACCTGACCTCGGAGACAAAGATCGACCAGTGGTTCGACCTCAAGACCCAAGGACTCAGCGACCTTGCCAAGGCACAGCTTCGCCAGCGCTGGGGCACCATCAGGAAGGTCACGAGTTCGCGCGAGCGGATCGACCAGATCGTGGACGACATCCTCTTGGACATGGAGACGCGCGACCGGCTGAAGAGCGGGCGGGGCAACGCCATGCTCGTGTCCGACAGCATCTACGCGGCCTGCCGCTTCTTCCAGCGCTTCAGCGAGACCCACCTGAAGGGCAGGTGCGCGATCGTCACGTCCTACCAGCCAGCCGCGAGGGACATCGCGGGGGAGGAGTCCGGGGAGGGTCCGACCGAGAAGCTGCTCAAGTACGAGGTCTACCGGCGCATGCTCGCGGACCACTTCGGCGAGACCGAGGACACGGCCATGCACAGGGCCGAAATGTTCGAGAAGGAGGTCAAGGACCGCTTCGTGAAGGACCCGGCGCGGATGAAACTCTTGATCGTCGTGGACAAGCTGCTGACCGGGTTCGACGCGCCGCCCGCGACGTATCTCTACATCGACAAGAAGATGCAGGACCACGGCCTGTTTCAGGCGATCTGCCGGGTCAACCGCCTCGACGGCGAGGACAAGGAGTACGGCCACGTCATCGACTACAAGGATCTATTCCGCTCGCTGGAGGGGGCGATCCGGGACTACACGGGCGAAGCCTTCGAGGGCTACAGCCGCGAGGACGTGGAAGGGCTGCTGACGGATCGTCTGGAGCGGGGACGGAAGCGGCTGGAGGAGGCCCGCGAGGCCGTCCGCGCAGTCTGCGAAGGGGTCGATCCGCCCCGCGATACCGCGGCGTACCTGCGCTATTTCTGCCAGGACGGCACGGGCGACGGCGAGGAGGCGGCGCGCCAGCTGGCCGCCAACGAACGCAAGCGCCTCACCCTCTACCGGCTCGTGGCCGCGTTCCTTCGCGCCTACGCGGACTTGGCCAACGAGATGCTCGCGGCGGGCTACTCGGACGCCGAAAGGAGGGCCACGCGGGACGAGGTGGACCATTACGAGAAGGTTCGGCAGGAGGTCAAGCTGAACAGCGGCGACTTCGTGGACCTGAAGATGTTCGAGCCCGCGATGCGGCATCTTCTGGACGCCTACATCCGGGCCGACGACTCCAAGGTCCTGTCCACCTTCGACGACATGACGCTCGTCGATCTGCTCGTCGAGCGCCCCGAGGACGCCGTCGGCTCGCTGCCCGACGGGATCCGGGGGAACCGGCGCTCCGTCGCCGAGACCATCGAGAACAACGTCCGCCGCCTGATCGTGGACGAGATGTCCGTCAACCCGAAGTACTACGAACGGATGTCCAGCCTGCTCGACGAGTTGATCCGGCAACGGCGCGAGGAGGCGGTCGCCTACGAGGACTACCTGAAGCGCGTGACCGCGCTGGCCGCGAAGGTGAGACGCGGCGAGGACGGCGGGGCGCGGCCGGCGACCATCAACACCGCGGCCTTGCGCGCGATCTACGACAATCTCCCCGAGGAGCCGCCACTGCCGATGCCGGAACCGGAGTCCGACCCGCGCGAGTCCGTCGCGCTGGCCGTTGATCGGGCTGTGCGGAAGGCTCGGAGGGACGCTTGGCGCGACAACCCGATCAAGGAAACGTACATCAGGAAGGCGATCCACGAGGCGCTCGGAGCCTACCGGGCCAGCGCGGCCGCGATCTTCGACATCGTGAAGGGACAGAGTGAGTACTGAATCGCGCGTCCGGGCATCCGCCGTCGGATCCGCCGGATGGGTCTCGGCTTCCCTGCTGGAGGTCGGCGGCATCTCCGTCGAGATCGTCCGCAAGGACATCAAGCACCTGCACTTGGGCGTCTATCCCCCGGAGGGGCGGGTGCGCGTTGCCGCCCCGCTGCGCCTCAACGACGAGGCCGTGCGGTTGGCTGTAATCTCGCGGCTGGCGTGGATTCGGCGGAAGCGCGACGGCTTCCTGAAGCAGGAGCGCCAGTCCCGACGCGAGTTCGTGTCAGGGGAGAGCCACTACTTCGAGGGGCGGCGCTACCGGCTGGACGTGATCGAATCGTCCGGCCCGGCAGGGATCCGACTCAGGGGGAACGCTTGGATCGAAATGCGGGTCCGCTCCGCGACCGGTCGCGACGCCCGGGAGGCGATGCTGTACGCTTGGTATCGGGCTGGTCTCCGAAAGCGATTCCCCGCATGGGCCGCCAAGTGGGAGCCGAGGATCGGCGTGCGGGTGGCCGAGTGGCGCATCCGCCGCATGAAGACGCGCTGGGGCACCTGCAACCCCGCGGCCCGCCGCATCTGGCTGAACTCCGAATTGGCCAAGAAGCCGCTTTCCTGCATCGAGTACGTAGTCGTTCACGAGATGGTCCACCTCGTCGAGCCGAGCCACAACGAGTGCTTCCGCGAGATCATGGACCGCGCGATGCCGGACTGGCACCAGCGCGCCGACGAGTTGAACCGCGCCCACCTCCCCGACGAGGAGTGGAGGTAAGCGCCGAAGAACGGCGGCCGAACGCGCAGGAGCTTTGGTTAGGCCGACCAACGCTACTGGCATGTAACCGCCGTTCGCGAACCCCTTCGGAACGACCGCCCTTTGGGAGTGCCCGGTCGCGCGGGCAGGCTCGCCAAGTACCGAAGGGGGTGTTTGCCCGGCCCGTTGGCGACGGCCTCCTCCGGCTGTTTTACGTTATTGAACATCCTTGAACGCTATTGGACAAAAGGCGTTTTCGGGCGGGTTGACTCGCTGGCGGGCGGCTGTTCAGCGTTCCAGTCATGGAGACGCAGAAACAGTTGTTCGACAGGCGGGTGAACGTGTCTCTCGGGGGACACGGCCTCACGTTCCCGATGGCCTTCGTGGTGAAGCCTCCGATCCGGCCCGCGAAGATGATCCCGCTTCCGCTGCTTTCATCCTCGATGGCTGGATTGAAACCATTTGCCGATGGCACCCGTAATACACTCCCCTTCGGGTTACCGAAGCCTGAAGGGCAGCACGAGCGAACGAGTCGAAGAACCGGAGGAGTCGCAAGTAGTCAGGTTGATCCACCGCAAGGCGGAACCAGTGCCCGTGCCCAGCTACATGGGCGCTGGCAAGATCGTTCGCCGCTCCGGCTTCCGGAGTGCATGGACGGCCCGGTACCGCCGGTCTCCGTCCCAGCGCCAGCCGCGCTTCGCGAGGTCCGTCTGAACGGGTTTCCCGGAGCGCGCGCGGAGGTGTTCCGCGACGGCGTCGGCGGCTGCGCTCACCGAGTCCCGAACGCGGCTCCCACGGGGGTTTTGGACGCGACTAAGGTCGTGAAGCCAGCCTACCCTCGGTATAACCGAGGGGCTGGCGAGGGACGTTGCCCCTTCGATCCCCGACAGACCCGCACTCCGGTGGATCGCGGTGGCGGGGGCGTCGCCCCCGTTCCCCCCGTGGCGGCGCAGCCCGATGGCTAGAAGCCGCCCGGTCCTTGTCGCCGTCCGCCTCACGCCGGACGAGTCCGCCGACTGGCGGACCAAGGCCAAGGCCGCCGGCGTGCCCCTGTCGGCGCTCATCCGGCGGGCGATGGCCCGGACGCGGACGTGGACCGCCCGCGCCGCCGATGTCGAGCGCGAGCGCACCCGGCAGGTCTCGCGCATCGGGAACAATCTCAACCAGATCGCGCGCTGGGCCAGCATGTGCTATCCCGTGCGGATTCTGTTGTGATCGTTGAACTTACGCGATTCGGCGGGCGAATTCCCGCTGTTTGACTCCCGCCGTTTGGGTTTCAGCCCCGCAGCCTGCGGCGGCTCCGGATTGCCTGCCTGAGTTGCGCCTCGTCCGGCTGCTGGTAGCAGCGCAACACCGTCTTGGCCGCCTTCCATCCGCCAAGCTCGCACAAGACCTTGAGCGGGAGATCCATGAGATCGGACGCGAACTTCCGCCTCAGCGAGTGCCAGCCTCGGCCCGGCTTCGGTTCCAGTCCCGCGCGCGTCTGGGCTCTCTGCCACCAAAAGCTCGGCAGCGACCGGCCCACGCACCGCGAGGCATCCGTCGGCGCGGGCAGCACCGGCCCATCGCCGGTCCCGGCGCTCATCGCTCGCGCCTCCTCCAAAGCGGCCAACGCCTCTTCGGTCACGGGCGTGACGTGCTCGTAGCCCGTCTTCTCATGCTTCGCCCGCCACCGCACCGCTTCGCCCTCCAAGTCCACATCTGACCCCCGCAGCTTGCGGATGGCTCCGCATCGATGCCCGGTTTCGTGCGCGGGCACGAGCGCGACGTGGAACCGCCAGTCCACATCC
>CAZTOF010000523.1:0-9414 GCA_964615515.1 uncultured Gemmatimonadaceae bacterium | reverse complement strand
CCCCCGCCCCCTCGCTGGAAGATCCCCGTGCTCAAGACCTCCGCCGGACGCGGGGAGGGAATCGGCGAGTTGCTGGAACAATTCCTTGCCCACCAGGAGTACCTCAAGGTGTCGGGCGCTCTCGAGGAACGCCGTCGCGCGCGGGCGCGACGCCGGATCCGGGACGTGATCGAGGCGCGGCTGCGGCACCGGACGGGGGAGTTTCTGGAACGGCATCCGGATCTTCCGGCGTGGGTCGCCCGGGTCGCGGCCGGGCACGCGACCGCCTATGGGGTGGCCGACGAAGTCATCGGGGCCATATTCATGGAGGCACGGGAATCCGAAACGGCGCGGTAGCCGGCGGTCCGGGCGGCGTCGATGCCCGGACCCGGCGCGCAGTTTCATTGCGGAATATTAGGAGAAGCCGGAATGTCGACCACTGAACACGGTGTGCGCGACCGCGCGGCGCTACTCGCCGAGATCGAGAACCGCCAGCGGGAGATCGAGCGGCTGAATGCGGAGCTGGCCGCCTGGGAAGCCACCTGCGAGGCGCTGCCGAAGCGCCTTCCGTACTTCACCTCCGTGTCCGGCAACGAGGTCGAGCCGCTGTACACGCCCAACGACGCGGCCGGCAGCTATCTCGAGCGGCTTGGCGTGCCCGGAGGCTTTCCCTTCACCCGCGGTCCCTATGCGACCATGTACCGCACCCGGCTGTGGACCATGCGCCAGTTCGCCGGCTTCGCCACCGCCGAGGAGACCAACCGGCGCTACAAGTACCTGCTCGGCAAGGGCCAGACCGGCCTCTCGGTCGCCTTCGACTTCCCCACCCTCATGGGATACGACGGCGACCATCCGCGCTCGCTGGGTGAAGTCGGGGTCTGCGGCGTGGCGATTTCGTCGCTGGCCGACATGGAGACCCTCTTCGACGAGATCCCCCTGGACCGGGTGTCGGTCTCGATGACGATCAACGGGCCCGCGATCATCCTCTTCTGCTTCTACGTGGCCGCCGCCGAGCGGCAGGGCGTCTCGCCGGAGAAGCTCCGCGGCACCGTGCAGAACGACATCCTCAAGGAGTACCAGGCGCAGCACGCGTGGGTCTTCCCGCCCGAACCGGCGCTCCGCCTCATCCTCGACATGTTCGAGTGGTGCTCAGAGCACGCGCCCCGCTACAACCCGATCTCGATCTCCGGCTATCACATTCGCGAGGCCGGCGCGACCGCGGGCCAGGAGTTGGCCTTCACCCTCGCCAACGGCTTCGACTACGTGCGCCGGGGCATCGAGCGCGGGCTCGACGTGGACGCCTTCGCGCCGCGTCTCTCGTTCTTCTTCGACGTCCACAACGACTTCTTCGAAGAGGTGGCCAAGCTCAGAGCCGCGCGGCGCATCTGGGCGCGGCGGATGCGGGACGAGTTCGGGGCCGGCAACCCGCAGTCCTGGCGGCTGCGCACCCACGCCCAGACGGCGGGGGTGACGCTCACCGCGCAGCAGCCCGAGAACAACATCGTGCGGGTCGCCTACCAGGCGCTCGCCGCGGTGCTGGGCGGCACCCAGTCGCTTCACACCACCTCGATGGACGAAACACTGGCGCTCCCGACGGAGAAGGCGGTGACGATTGCGCTGAGGACACAGCAGATCCTCGCCTGGGAGACCGGTGTGGCCAATACCATCGACCCACTGGCAGGTTCATACTACGTGGAGGCCTTGACCGACCGGCTCGAGGCCGAAGCCGAGGATGTTTTCGCCCGCATCGCGGAGGAAGGGGGGGTTGTGCCCGGGATAGAGAACGGTTGGTTCCAGCGTGAGATTGCGAATTCGGCAGCGAGGCAGCAGGCCGAGATCGAGGCTGGGCTGCGTACCGTCGTCGGTGTGAACGAGTTCGTCGAGGGAGCGGAAGAGGTGGAGATCGAGACGCTGCGGATCGACCAGCGCGTGGAAGAGCGGCAGCGGGCACGCATGGCCCGCCTCCGGGCCGAACGCGACGACGACCGGGTCCGGGCGGCGCTGGACAGCCTGCGGACCGCGGCCGCAGACGGTTCCAACACGGTGCCGCATATCCTCGAGTGCGCCCGCTCGTACTGCACCCTGTACGAGATCCGGGCCGCCATGGAGGATGTCTTCGGGGCCTACAGGGAGCCGGTCTTCTTCTAAGGGGTCCGCCGGTCGTTCCATGTCGGGAATCCCCGCTGTTACCGGTCGGAGGGGCGTCCGCACCGGATCCCGTCGCTCCGCCTCCTCCCGACCCCGCGTGCTGGTCGCCGACGACCAGCCCGATGTGGTCGAGGCTCTCCGTTTGCTCCTTGTATCGGCGGGTTTCACCCTGGAGACCGCGGCCGGCCCTTCCGAGGTGCTGGTCCGCGTGCGGCGGGGTGAATTCGACGCGGCGCTCGTCGACCTCAACTACACGCGCGACACCACCTCGGGTCGTGAAGGACTCGATCTTCTCACGAAGCTGCGCGAGGTGGACGAGACTCTCCCCGTGGTGGTCATGACCGCGTGGGGGAGTGTGGAGGGCGCCGTGGAGGCGATGCGGCGTGGAGCCCGGGACTACATCGAGAAGCCGTGGAACAACCGCCGGCTCCTCGCGACGCTCAGGACCCAGATCGAACTCGGGCGCGCCCTGCGACGCTCGCAGAAGCTGGAGACCGAGAATGAGCGACTCCGGCGCGACCGCGGCCTCCCCCGCCTCATCGCCACCTCGAGTGCGATGGCCCCGGTACTGGAGATGATGGAAAGGGTCGCACCATCGGATGCCAACATCCTGCTTACCGGAGAGCACGGCACGGGCAAGGACGTCGCGGCTCGCTGGCTGCACGCCGCGTCGGGCCGGCGGGACACGCCTCTGGTGACCGTCAACATGGGCGGTTTCGCGGCGGGTGTCTTCGAGAGCGAACTCTTCGGGCACGTCAAGGGTGCCTTTACGGATGCCAGGGCGGACCGGGTGGGATGTTTCGAACTGGCCGACGGGGGCACGCTGTTCCTCGACGAGATTGCGAACTCGAGCCTGAAGGTGCAGGCCAACCTGCTCCGGGTGCTGGAAACGGGCGAGATCCAGCGCGTCGGGTCTTCGGTGGTGCGCCGCTGCGATGTCAGAATCCTCTCGGCCACCAACGCGGAGATGGACGAGGCGGTAAGGGAACGCCGCTTCCGGGAGGACCTCCTCTACCGCCTGAACACCGTGGAAATCAAGCTTCCGCCCTTGCGGGACCGGCGCGACGACATCCCGCTCCTGGCGGCGCATTTCCTGAAGCGTCACTCGACCCGCTACCGACGGGCCCCGATGACCTTCTCCGCGGGAGCGCTACTCGCTCTCAGGGGGCATCCATGGCCCGGCAACGTGCGAGAGCTTCGTCAGACCGTGGAGCGCGCCGTGCTGCTGTCGCGGGGGCTGGAGATCGGGGTCGAGGACCTGGGGCTGCGGCTCGCAGGCGGAACCCGGCCGCCCCTTGAGGAAAGGACGCTAGCCGAGGTCGAGCGTTTCCTGATCGAGCGGGCCCTGGACCGCTGCGACGGCAATGTCAGCCGGGCGGCGAAGAAACTGGGACTCAGCAGGAGCGCACTCTACCGGAGGATCGAACGCTACGGGCTGGGAGGTGGACAGTGAGTCTCGACGCGCGCGAACTGCGAACGACCCGCCGCGGCACGCTTCCCCCGGGACCGTTGGGACGCCGTTGGTCCCGCCTCGAGTTCGACCTGCAGATCCTGCTGCTGTCCATCCTGGCGGGGCTGCCCGCATTCCTCCTGGCCGTGCATTTGTTGTGGAACGGGGAGTACGGATTCTCCACCCGATGGCTGGCCACGGCCGGACTGCTCATTCTCTGGGCGTTCTTGACCGCCTTGCTCAGGGCGAGCCTGGTACGCCCCATCCGGACCCTGTCCAGCGTGCTGGTGGCTCTCAGGGAAGGGGAATTCTCTCTCCGCGCCCGGGTGCCCCGGAACCTGAAGGGCCCCCTCGCCTCGGCCTTCCAGGAAGCCAATCAGCTCGAAACCGTCCTGCACGAGCAGCGGCTCGGAGCGGTGGAGGCGACGGCTCTCCTCAGAAGGGTATTGGAGGAAATCGATGTGGCGGTCTTCGCCTTCGATGCCGACGAGGAACTGCGCCTTCTCAACCGGGCGGCGGAACGGCTTCTGGGGCGGCCGGCCCGGGAAGTCCTGGAGAAGAAGGCGGCCGACCTGCGCCTGGACGAACTGCTGGCGGGCCCGGCCCCTCGCACACTGGTCATGCACCTTCCCGGGGGGCGGGGCCGGTGGGAGCTGAAACGGACCGTCATCCGCCAGGATGGTGCTCCGCTCAAGCTGGTCGTCCTGTCGGACCTGGCGCGCGCGCTACGGGAGGAGGAGCGCCAGGCGTGGAAGCGGATCATCCGGGTGCTCAGCCACGAAATCAACAACAGTCTGGCCCCGATCACCTCGATTGCCGGCAGCCTGGCGACGCTGATGCGCCGGGACCCTCCCCCCGCCGACCTGGACACGGAACTGGGTGCGGGCCTCAAGGTGATTGCCGGCCGCGCCGAATCGCTGGGCCGCTTCATGGCCGACTACGCCAAGCTGGCGAGGCTGCCCCTCCCGGCGCTGGTACCCACATCCATCGAACCGCTGGTGGCCAGGAACGCCGCGCTGGAAACGCGCCTTCCGGTCGAAGTCAGGGGCGGGCCGCCCGCCCGCATCATGGCGGATCCCGACCAGCTCGACCAGCTTCTCATCAACCTGGTCCGCAACGCGGCCGACGCCTCCCTGGAGTGTGGCGGAGGCGTCGCCGTGGGCTGGCGCATACGGAACCGGGAGATGCTCCAGGTCATCGTCGAGGACGAAGGACCCGGGCTGGATGAATCGGCCGACCTGTTTGTTCCCTTCTTCACCACCAAGCCGGGCGGATCGGGGATCGGACTAACCCTCTGCCGACAGATCGCCGAAGGGCACAGCGGCAGCCTGACCCTCAGCAACCGTGAATCCGGGGGTGCCGTGGCGACGCTGTCGCTGCCGCTGGCGTGAGCACCCGGGCGCCCGTTGAAACACTCCTCGTGGCGGCGGACCCGGGCCACGCCGCCGGAATGTCCGAGGGCCGCTACCGACCCAGGTCGTCGATCCCGGCCGTGATCACGAACTGGACCCTTCGGTTCCGGGCCCATGCCTCCTCACCGGTCCCCTGCGCGAGCGGCTGGTCCTCGCCGTGGGACACTACGGTGAAGCGGCCGGCAACCAGTCCCGCCTCCACCAGGAACGCGAGGACCGCTTCGCCCCGCTCCTGCGACAGCCGCGCGTTGTACTCGGGCCCACCCCTTTCGTCCGAGTGCGCATCGATACGAAGCCGCACGGCGGGCCGGGCCGACAGGATCCGCACCTTGGCTTGAAGCGTGGTCGCCGCGTCCCGCCGGATCGCGGACCGGTCGTAGTCGAAGAAGACCATCTCCTCCAGGGCTCTCCGCTCCAACGCCGCCCGACGCGCACGTTCGCGCTCGGCGCTCTCGCGCTCCGCCGCGAGCCGGCGCTCCTCCTCGGACCGGGCACGGGCGATCGAATCTTGCCGCAGCCTATCGAGTTCCGCCTCCGTGGGGCCGGAAGCCGGCGGTGGCGGTGGCGGTTCGGTCTTGCCGTCGCACAGCGCTCCTTCGACCACGCAGAAGGCCAGCGAGGCCAGCACCCCGAACTTTCGGGAGCGGTAGGTGGAGTAGGTGTCGGACGTGAGGCTCAGGGCAAAACCACCGACCCGAAGCCCGCCCAGGTCGAGTTGGACACCCGCGTTGGCGTCGAACCCGTTGAATTCGGCCATGATGTTCAAGAGACGGCCACTCCCGAGATCGAGGTGGAGCGAGGCGCCGCCCAGAATCCCGCCGGCGTCCACTTCCGCATAGAAGTCCCGGTCGTCCCCGGCCGAAAACAAACCCGCGCCCCAGCCCCCGGTCAGCGTCAGATCGAACCTCTCGGACCGCACCGCACGGGCTGAAGCGACGACGTACGGCGACACGTTGGTGCGGACTTCCTCAAGGTCGTGCACCTCGTTGTGCAGCCGGTAGTCGGGGTACCCGAGGCGTCCGGGCTGCAATTCGTCATGGTCGTCACCGTAGGAGGGGGAGGAGAGATAGCGCGCTCCCACCGCAAGACCCAGATGCTCGATGGAAGAGGGAAGGAGCGAAACCCGGGCGAACCCGCCGAGCATGTTTCCCCCGTTTTCCTTTGCGTCCACATGCTGAATCGTGGCTCCCAACTCGACCCGGTCGAAGAGCCCGATGGCTAAGGATCCGTCGGAGACCCATTTCTCGTAGGCTTCCCCGGTGCCGGTCATCTCGCCCTTCCGGTTGAGGAGGATCGTCTGACTGACGGAAACCCTGAACCCCGAATAGGTGCCCAGAATCGCCATGTGGGGAAGCACCGACGCGACCGGCACGTCCAGAAGACCCGAACCGTACCTCAACGTGCTCGGCATGCGCGGATCCTGAGCGGCCGTCGGCAGGACCGGCAACAGTACCAGCCCTGCCAGCAGGCCGTGGCGAATTCGATTCACGCCGTGCGGTGCGCTACTCCGGTGGCGTGCCCGTCCAGCCCCGGCCCCGCACTCGCTTCGGAAGAACGCCGGCCGCGGGTTTCCAGCCCGGCCGCCCGATGCCGGCACCGGCCGCCTGTTCGACCCCGCCGGCCTCGCCGCCGACCTCGGTGACCACATCGACGGTATCGGTCTTCTCGCTGACGGTCTCGGTGGTGGTGCCGACCTCGCGCGTCTCCGTGCTGACGGTGTCCGCCTTGCCGATGATGCGCGTCGTCAGGACCGTCTCCGTCTCGGTGATCGTCGTCGTCTCGGTGACGACTTCCGTTTCGGTGATCGTGTGGGTCGTGGTGATGCTGGTATCCGCGGACTCCGTGAACGCGGTGACGGTGAACTCGACTCTGCGGTTGCGCGACAGCTCGCCGACCGGCGTGGGCGCCGGTTCGAGCGGGTCGTCCTCGCCGCGGGATTCGACCGTGAACCGGGCCGTGTCCAGTCCGTGCTCCTCGCCGGTGAAGAACCCGAGCACGGCATCGGCCCGCCTCTGCCCCAGCCTGATGTTGTACGCGGAGTTCCCGTGCTCGTCGGCGTGGCCTTCGATCAGCAGCGTAATGCCCGGGTCGCGCTTCATGATCTCCGCCTTGGCCGCGAGGTTCGCCCCGGTATCGTCCGTGAGCGCGGACCTGTCGAATGCGAAGAGGATCATCTCTTCCAGGGCGGCGCGGTCGGCGTCGGCGAGGGTGTGGATGGTGACCGCGGTGTCGGCCGTGGTCACGGTGTCCCTGGTCACCGTGGTGTCGGCCGTGACCATGGTGTCCCTTGTGATCACGGTCTCGGTCCGGTTCGGGAAGGAGAGCGCCGCGAGCACACCGAACTTGCTCGAACGATAGCTGCTGCTGCCGTCGCCCATGAGACCGTGCATGAAGCCGCCGACCCGGATGTTGCCCAGGTCGAGCTGCACCCCGGCATTGAGGTCGAAGCCGTTGTGTTCCGCCATGACGTTGAGAATCCGTCCCCCGCCCATCTTGAAGTGCGCCGCGGCTCCGCCGAAGACGCCGCCGGTGGCCGTCTCCGAGTAGAAGTCGTAGTCGCCTCCCGACGAAAACATCCCCATCCCCCAACCCCCGGTAACGGTCACGTCCATCGATTCGGAGCTCATGGCGCGGGCCGTCGCCACCACGTAGGGGCTGAAGTTGCTGCTCATCCCCTCGATCCCCTCGCCGGAGGGACTCTCCAGCAGCCGGTAGTCGGGATACCCCAGACGCCCCGGCTGCACGGCGCCGTAGTCGCCCGCGCCGTAGGAGGGGGAGGTCACGAAGCGCGCCCCGGCGGCGAGGCCGAGACGTTGCATCGAGGCGGGCAGGAGCGAGATGCGGGCGAATCCGCCCAGCATGTTCCCGCCGTTCTCCTCGCTGTCGAAGTGCTGGATGCTGGCCCCGATCTCGACCCGGTTCATCAGCCCGATAGCGACCGAAGCGTCCGAAACCCACTTGCTGACGGCGTCCCCGTGCTTGCCGGTGATCACCGTCCCGTCGGGCCTGATGATCGCCGGCTTGTCGGCGGACAGGCTGAACCCGGAGTAGGTTCCGGTGATGGCCACGTGGGGGAGTACCCAAGCCACCGGGATATCGAGAAGGCCGGACCCGTAGCGTAGCGTGCTCGGCATCCTGATGTCCTGGGCGATCGTCGACTGGGCCGACACCAGGAGTGCCAGCGCCAGGGGGGCGCCGATCCGTAGCCCGATGTGACCGAACATGTAGCGTACCAGACCGAAGTTGTGCCGCATCCTTGCCTCCTGTTACGGTGGGGGTTCAGTGGGAAGCATAGGGCCACCTCAGCCGCTTGGCAATGGGGTGTGGGGTGTTTTCCCGCGGTTGGGGCCGTCGCGCCGCGCCCGGATGCGCGAAGCACCGGGGCGGCGCCCGGCAGCCCACCCCCGGAATCAGTGGTGGCCGATCGCTCGAACGACTTCTGCCAGCCCAAGGTGAGCGCCCAGTCGGTCTCGAGTTGGGGTCCGTTCAGGCTCCGGTAGACCGGAATGTGCCACTCGGCGGCGATGCGGTGGCCCTTCAGCGCCCCGCTCGGGAAGTAGAGGTTCAGGCCCAGGGGGATGTCGACCCGCTTGCCGCCGCGGAGATCATCCCGGACGGTGGGGGCCATCATCCGGTTGCTGTAGACCGGATCCAGGCCGGTGTGGTTCCCCCGGCTGTGGAACAGTACCCGCCCCGAGAGACTGAGCCGGCTGGTCGGCCTCACCGCGAACCAGCCCGTGCCTTCGATGACGGTCCCGCGCTTGTAACCCCGGCTGTTCCGGTTCAACCGGAAGGTCCCCGTCCCCTGCAGGCCCCACGAGGTCCGCTCGCTCATTCCGCTGGGGGCGTACATGACGCCGGCCATGTGCATCGTCATGGTCATGTCGAGCGGGGCCACCATGAAGTCCCGGAGCACGTCGGCCGTCTCGAGCCGCCCGGTCCCGTCCCGGTTGCCCGCGATGGACATCCGCATGAAGCGGTACGAGAGCATCCACTCACCCCGCTCGTGGGTGTGCTCTCCCATGATTTCAATGTCCTCTTTCCGAAACGGATTTCGTTGCAAGGCAACAAGCAACCCGCCCGCGGACGAATGACCGTCCGCACATGGGCGAATCTCAAGCAGACCGTGAACGGACCCGCCCGGGCACCGGGACCGGCGAGGTCCGGGGATGGCAGGGGGCGACGATAGGATCGCCGGGTGCATTGCCGGCCGAATTCTCCCATGGCCGCGAGCAGCCACTGCGCAGGCCGGGACTCGCGTCCCTAGCGGCGGAGTTGCACGTGTCACACGTGATATGTCGTAAGACGGTGCGGCGGGTGCTGAGAAAGCTTTATCAGCAGGTGCTCGACTGACATGGCGCCAGGCAGGGAACGGAGTCAATCGAGCCGGGGCGTCCCAATCGAGCATTCGGCTGTCCCTTGATT
>CAZTOF010000522.1:0-1711 GCA_964615515.1 uncultured Gemmatimonadaceae bacterium | reverse complement strand
TCCCAGAGCTCGCCGGGCACGACGCGCACTTCCTGTTCAATCGCTTCGTAGCCTGCGCGGTGGGCCGAGACGACCTGGACACCGCGGGGAACCACATCGAGCACGAAATACCCGAATTCGTCAGAGATCGTGCCCAGGTTGAGATCCGGGAGGTGCACGATCACACCCGCAACGGGAAGACCGGTCACCGCGTCGATGACTTCGCCTTCGACCTTGGTCTGCGCCGAAGCGCAATCGGGGGCGCTGGCGACACCGGCCGCCAGCACCCCAGCAAAAGCCCAGCGGGAAAACGCCGCTGAAGCGCGGAACCGCCCCCCGGTCAACCTGCTCCGAGAGGCGGTTCCGTCCATCCGAAGATCCCTTCCTCTACACGTCTACACGCTGATGCACAGGCTCGCGACCTTCTCGTTCACCTGGCACTCGTCCAGCGCGATGGGCATGCAAGACGCCCGGCGCGCGACCGACGCCTTGTAGACCACGCCGCCGCCATCCAGGTGCGGATGGTCCCAGCGGTGCAGGTCCCACAGACGCCGGCCCTCGAGCCAGAGCGTCAGGTGCCGCTCGCGGTCCAGAATGTCCCAGCCCGACATGGAGGTAAAGTTGGCCCCCCCGCCGTCGCCACCGGTGATCTGGCCGATCGTGCCGTCGGACTCGACCGGGTCAAGACCGTGATACGTGCGCACCTCGTTGATCTTGGCCATCGCGGTCGCCAGGTCGCCATTCATCAGCGCCGCCTCAGCCTCGATCAGACGCATCTCCGTGCCCTTGACCAGCGGAATGTCATCGTCACGGGTCGGGTACTTCTCCTGCCTGTAGTGGATCGTCTCACCATCGGCACCGTTGCCGCTGGGGCAACCGCTTCCGGGAGCCGAACAGTCGGTCCACGGCGTGCGCGGATCGCCGGCACCCACGATGCCCGCGAGCGTCCCCCAGGCGGAGACCTCGTGGCGTCCGTGCGTTTCCTGCCAGATCTCGCTCTCTTCACGGCTCGAATTGGAAGAGTACGCCGCGGCGAACACGAAGTCCGTGGGCACTCTGGCGGCACGCGCCGCCGCGCTTGAGAAGTCGCCCAATCCCATGTACACCTGGGCCAGGCCACCCTCCGCGGCATTTACGATATCGGACGACGAGCCAGCGTGCTGAATCGCCCGCTCCAGCAACGGGATCGCGCGCTGGAACGCCGCGTTTCGGTCCATGGCGTCGCCGGTGTCCACCTCGCCGCCGGGACCCGGGTTTTCCTCGTCGTAGGGCGCGCTGAACACCGTCTGACAGAAGTTCTCGCCGAACACTCGGTTGGCGAGCCCTCCGAAAAGGTGGGCGCGGGCGGTGTTCTCGTTGCCGTCGTACTGATAGCCTTCGATGGCCTGCATGCGCAGAAGCCCGGCCTCGGCCACCCAGCGGGCCCGTTGGACATCTGCCCAGCGCCCGTTCGCGTCCTCGGAATCGAAGAGTCCCCTACGATAGCGGCCCGTGGAAAAATAGCTCCCTGACCCGACGATCTCGTCGGAAAGGATCGCTGTCGTGAAGGCGAGTTCGTCGAAGCCCTCAGAGAAGTCGGCCGACATCCCCGTAACCAGCGAGGTGACGCCCGCAGCCGTGTTCAGGTCGTCGTCCAGGATCCTGCCGGGGTTCTTGACGTCGAAGATGCTCTCGTCGCAGCCGGTCGTCGCCAGGGCCGCCAAAAGCGCGCCCAGGAACAGCCGGCCTGAAT
>CAZTOF010000521.1:0-3306 GCA_964615515.1 uncultured Gemmatimonadaceae bacterium | reverse complement strand
GGCCGCGCGGCCCCGCCGGAACGGTCACGGCCCGGCGCGTGAAGCGTTCGGCCAGCGAGCGGAGCGCGGTACCGAAGGGGTGGCCGCAGAAGATCCGCTGGCACTCGCGGGGCAGTCCCGTGAGCACCGATTCCATCTGGTCGGCCGGCACCGCCCCCACCACCCCGTCGCCGTCGTGGACCACGACCGCCTCCACGCGCTCCACATTCACGGAACGGTCGTAGAGAGCCCGGATCCGGTCGGCGGGCACGAAGAGGAAGTCGGCACGCCCGGGGAGCATCCAGTGTTCGGCCAGAGCCGCCGCGCGCGCCCCCGAGGCCTCGCACAACCCCGCGAACGACCGCGCGAGTTCTGTGGCCTGGCGGTGCCCCGTGCAGACGACCACGCAGACCGGCGAGCCGTGGCCGCCCTTCAACCGGTCCAGCAGCGGCGCGCCGTACCCCACCAGGGTGCCGCTGCCCGGCCCCGCGCGGCCCATGAGGTCGTTGCCGCGCGCGATGACCGGGATCGCCGCGGCCTGGAAGGGCGTGGGCGTCTCGATCCCTTCGGCTGCCAGCGCCGCAACGGTCTCGGGCCCGAGGGGAAGCTCGTCAAAGGAGGTCATGGGGTGAGGGAATCGCGCGGTTGGCGGTTAGTCCGGGTCGCCCGAGCCGGGTCCGCCGGCGTCGCCGTATTCGTAGGGGAGGTGGTTCAGGAAGCGCTGGATCTCGTAGTCCATGCGCGAGGTGCGGAGCCGGTCGGTGCGGGCCGTCACATCGGTGAAGGGACCGTGACGGTGGGCGGTCAGGACGACGGTGCCTTCGTCGCCGGTGTAGGTGGCCCCGTGGGAGGACTGCTTCGACCTGCTCACGCCGATGTAGACCGGCAGGTGTTCCTCCGCCCGGGCCAGGACCTCCGCCGGTCCGAGCGCCGTCTTGCGTTCGTATCCCGCCATGGTGCGTTCCCTACTCCTCTTTCGTGGTTGTGAGTTCGTTCCCGATCCACCGGGCCCACCCGTCGAACGCCTCCGGGGTGGCCAACCCCTGCAGGTGCCGACCGCCGTCGACGAGGGCCGGAACCACCGTCACTCCCCGCTCCCGGGCCGCGGCGCGATGCTCCAGGACGACCCCGGCATACCGGTCCACGTCCAGTGCCACCCTGGCCTCGCCGCGGTCCAGCCCGGCGCGGTGCGCGATTTCAACCAGCAAATCTATGCGCCCGACATCGATCCGGTTGACGAAGTGAGCCTCGAAGAGTGCGCGCCTGACGCCGTGGTAGCAATCCCTCTCGCGGGCGAACTCGGCCAACTCGTGCGCCTTGCGGGTCCAGGGAACGAACTCGGCGGTCTCGATGGGGAGGCCCAGCTCCACAGCTCGGGGAGCGACCAGGGAGTGGCGTGCCCGCCAGTCCGGGTCACCGGGGTCGATCATGGGAAGTGGGGGGGGGCGAAGCTCCAGCCCGCGCCACCGGACGGCGTGCGCGGCCCCGGCCTCCTCGATCATGTGACAGGCGAGCCGGGAGCCGGGATCGACGAAATCGAAGAAGAGGAGGGGCCTGGTCATGAGCATGGTCAGCGAAGCGTGGACGAATCGCGGCCACAATCTCGCATGGTCGCGAGCGACGAGCCCGCATGACTGTAACCCGGCGTGCGGGCCCGCGTTGTTTCGTGGAAATGCCGCGGTGGTTCCTTCCACTGGCTGGTAGCCGGCCACCGAATCGTGGCCTGCTCTGCCCGGACGGCGACGCATCCGTCCCTGGTTGCGCACCTGACGACCCACCTTGTAAAGTGTAGTTTACATAATGTCATGTTTACTATACTCTCAGTTTCCTTGCCTTGGGGACCGAGGGGTTGCCAACCCCACCCGGACCGGCCGATTGTCCGACTCGGTTTGCCAGCCCTGCCGCCCGGCGCTCCCGGTGCCCGCGCGACTTCGTCCACGGACTGCAAGTACAAGTCGGACCCGAACAAAGGGTAACCCATGACCTACTCCGAAAACATCGCGAAGCTGCAACCGTCGGCCACGATAGCGGTGAGCACGCTGGCGAAGAAGCTGCGCGCCGAGGGCCGCGACATCGTCAACCTGAGCGCCGGTGAGCCCGACTTCCGCACCCCCGGCGGCATCGCCGAGGCGGGGATCGCGGGCATCCGGCAAGGCCGCACCCGCTACACACCGTCCGCCGGGCTTCCCGCACTGCGCCAAGCCGCGGCCGAGTACATGACCGCGGGCACGGAATACCCCCCCGACCCGGCCCGCGTGGTGGTCTCGGCCGGCGCCAAGCAGTCCCTCTTCAACGCCTGCTTCTGCGTCTTCGGCCCGGGCGACGAGGTGCTGATCGCGTCGCCGTACTGGACCTCGTACCCGGAAATGGTGACGCTGGCGCGGGCCGAATGGGTGCCGGTGGCGGGGAGCGAGAGCCGCGGCTTCAACCTCACGCCGGAGGACTTGGATGCGGTGGCGACCCCCGGGACCCGGGGGCTGATCCTGTCGACGCCCTCGAATCCGACCGGCGCCGTGTATTCCAGGGCGGAGCTGGGCGCAATAGCGGAATGGGCCGCGCGGCACGGCGTCACCCTGATCAGCGACGAGATCTACCAGGAGATCCACTACGGCGAGGGGGGCCGCGCACCCGGCGCCCTCGACCTGGACCCGGACGCAGTGGGCCACCTGGTGGTCACGAACGGGATGTCGAAGGCCTTCGCGATGACCGGTTGGCGGGTCGGCTTCTCCTACACGACGCGCGAGTTGGCCGCGAAGATGTCGGCGCTGCAGAGTCACGTGTCGCTGAACGCGGCCACACCGTCCCAGGTGGCCGCGCTCGAGGGCCTCACCCGGGGCGGGAAAGGCGCGCGCGACCTCGCCCGCATGAACGCCGCCTTCCGCCGCCGCCGCGACCTGGTCACGCGCCTCTTCGACGAGCTGCTCCCGGACTGCTCCTATGTCCGTCCCGAAGGCGCCTTCTACCTCTACTTCCGCGTCGACCACCTCTTCGACGGCGAAGTGACCTGCGCGGGCGATCTCTGCACGCGCATCCTGGAGGAGGTGGGCGTGGCGATCGTGCCGGGCGAGGCGTTCGGCGACCCTCGCTTCGCCCGCATGAGCACCGCCTCGTCGGACGAGGACATCGAGGAGGGCGTGCGGCGAATGGCGAGGGTGCTCGGTGGCTGAGCGTGAGGCGCACCACACGGTCCGGACCGCCCCGCGGGGAGTGCGGCGCATGGCGAGGCGGCTGAATGGGTGAGGGGAGGGGGGGAGAAGGGGATGCGGGCCCGGCGAAGCCAATCGTCAGCGGCGCGCCCGCGCCTTCGACCCTCGACCACGACGGACT
>CAZTOF010000520.1:0-5417 GCA_964615515.1 uncultured Gemmatimonadaceae bacterium | reverse complement strand
ACGGGCGAAACCGGTGCCGGAAAGTCGATCCTGGTGGACGCCCTGGAGGTGCTGTTGGGTGGACGGGCCGCGGCGGGCGTCGTACGGAGCGGGGAGGCGCGCGCCCTGGTCGAAGCGGTGGTGGACACCCGGGGGCTGGGGGAGGTCACGACGCTGCTCGACGAAATGGGGCTCGAACCGGACGACGGCCACCTCGTCCTGCGCCGCGAGGTTCGCGCCGCGGGGCGGAGCCGCGGGTGGGCGAACAGCTCTCCCGTGACCGCCGCCGCGCTCCGCCGGCTCGGCTCGCAGCTGGTGGACATCCACGGCCAGCACGAGCACCAGCGCCTCCTCTCCTCGCACTTCCAGCAGGGAGTTCTGGACGCCTTCGGCGGATGCCTTGATCTGGCAGGGGAGGTGGAGACGGCCTTTCGCAGAGCCAGCCGCCTCCGGGACAGGCTGGCGGCGCACGAGAAGCGGCGGCTCGAACTCGAGGCGCGGGCCGACTTCATCCGCTTTCAGCTCGGTGAGATTCTGGAAGCGAAGATCCAGGCGGGTGAGGACCGGGACCTGCGGACCGAGGCAAACCGGCTGGAGAACGCGGACCTGCTGGCCCGAGAAGGCCACGCTCTCCACGAACTGCTGCACGGCGGCGAAGGATCGGTCACGGACCGCCTGGCCGACGCGGCCGCGCGGCTGCGCCGGCTCGGGACAACCGATCCGACCCTGGAACCCCTGCGGTCCGCCCTGGAAGACGCCTACCACCAGGTCTCCGATGCCGGCACGGAACTCGCGAACTACGCCGCGGGCATCGACCACGACCCTGCCCGGCTGCAGTCCCTGCGCGAGCGGCAGGCGCAGCTCGAGCGGCTGCAGCGAAAGTACGGCCCCAAGCTGGCCGACGTGATCGGCAAGGGGGAAGCCCTTGAGCGCGAACTGGACGAACTGGAAACGGCGGACCTGGATGCCGAGACCATCGCCCGGGAACTGGACCGCGCGGAGGCGGACTGGAGCTCCGCCTCTTCGCAACTGTCACGGAAGCGACGCAAGGCGGCGGACCGTCTGTCCCGGGAGGCCGAAGCCGCCTTCCCCGCACTGGGACTCGGCGGCGCCCGCTTCGAAGTGCGCTTCGAGGCTCTGCCGGCGCCGGCCGCGAGGGGACGCGAGCGCGTCCGCTTCATGGCCACGATGAACCCGGGATTCCCGCCCGCACCCCTTTCGCGCATCGCCTCGGGCGGGGAGCTGTCGCGGGTGATGCTCGTGCTGAAGTCGGTCCTCGCCGGGATCGACGACGTGCCCACGCTGGTCTTCGACGAGATCGACGCCGGGATCGGCGGGGTGGTGGCGGGACGGGTGGGAGAACGGCTCGAGGAGGTCGCGCGCGGGCGACAGGTCGTGGTGGTCACCCATCTCGCCCGCATCGCGGCGCGTGCCGCCAATCACCTGGTCGTCGAGAAGGATGCCGCGGACGGCAAGTCGGTCACGCGGCTGCGTCGGCTCCAGGGAGAGGAGCGGGTTCGTGAGATCGCGCGCATGCTGGGCGGCGACCCCGATTCGGAGTCCTCTCTCGATCATGCAAGGGAGTTGCTGTGCGGCGGCCCGGATTGAATCGGAAACGCGGAAAGGGCCGGTTGTTCGTCGGCTATCGTGGGTTGGCAGCGCGTGGACGAACCCGCGTGGGCACCCGGGGCGGCTGGCGAGAAGGCCGGCAAGCCGGATGGGATGGGAGGGGACCGGAAGCGTACCGGTCCGAGGTGCGAAGACCGAGGGAAGTGGAGGAAGGGGTCCCCGTCATCCCTCACCCCACAGTTTCGCGAAGAACCGGAACCCGGCCTCGATCGAACCTGCTTTGGGAACGTTCCCACCGCCGCCTCCCACGACCTTGCGGTAAACCATGCGGATTTCCAGGGGACTTCCCCTGCTTCCGTCCAGTGTGGGCATCTCCCGGTTGTAGACCATGCCCACCATGAGCCGGCTGGAGGAAGATTCGCTGTGCGGTACCAGGATCTCCGGATCCGGTGAGGCGTCGCCGGCCGGCGGTTCGGTGCCGTCGGTGGCGGCGACCGAGAAGGCGTCGCGTCCCTTGCGATGGTAGCGGTATCCGGCCAGCAGGGTCATCGACCCGGCGACGCGATACCAGGGAGCGAGCTCGACGAAGTGGTAGTTGCCCGGGTCCCAGTCCAGCTCGATCTGGGAAGACAGCGGGGCGAAGGTGACATCGGGATCGAAGACGCGCCGTACCGTGGTTCCCTTCAGCTGGATGCCGTAGCGCAGGTCGGCCCACAGGCCGAAGCCGCCGCGCCACCGGCCGTTCAGCCAGCCCCGCAGCTCCAGATCGGTCTGGGCGTCGCCCGTCGCGGCGTCGATGAAGTTGGCGGGATCGTCCTGGTCTCCGGTAGGGAGACGGACGAGTGCGCCCGCCCCCGCGGCCAGGTGGCGGGGACCTCCCGGTTCGCCGAACTCGAACAGCCTCGCGTTCGCCCGCAATTCGATGTCGCCCACCGACCAGAGCGCGCGCCACTGGCCCAGGGGGTTGGTTGCCTCGATCCCGAAGGCCGGGTCGGCGACGAGGGTCAGAAAGTCCTCGGGGGTCAGAAGGGTGTCCGCGAGGGGCACGGCGGCCGGAACCCCGCTAACGCCCGCGTCCGCGAACGCCATGGCCAGGACGGACAGGCGCTCCTGCAGCGCCATCCCGGCGGGCGACCATCCGAGCGGCGCGAAGCTCGTCCCGTACATGGCCGAGAGCGCGCCCTGGAAGTCGACCGCCCCGGCGAGGACCCGTGTGGCGATCATGCAATCGGAAGAGTCGGGATCGGAGGCGCAGGCCGCCTCGCGATACGCGTCGTACTCGCTGATCGAGCCCTGCAGACCGGACAGGAAGGCGGACACGTCCCCGGGCCTGGACGTTACCGGACTGAACCCTGCGTTGGCCCCCATCGAGTCCGCCTCGAAGAAAAACGCGAACTCGGTCTCGTTCTGAACCGCGGGGACAACCACGCCGGCCGTCAACCAGTCGAAGATGCCCACATCCAGGGCGACGGGGACCCGGGCCCTGTTCTTCTCCATGAACGAGGCCATCGTGCCGAGGCTGAGGGCGTAGTCGTCGCCCATTGCATCGCGAACCGCCTGCTCGGTTGGAGCCAGGAAAGGGAAGACCAGGGCCCCGGCCGGCCCGGTGAACGGGTCGCTCAATCCTTCCAGCCCCTCCCTGGTCGCGGTTCCGTCCGTCCACATCCGGTAGCGCGAGGAGAAGGACAGGTACTCGCCGCGAACCTCGAGCCGGATCTTGCCCCGGGGAACCAGGTGCGAGTACGGCTCCTGGGCATCGGCCGACCCATGCGGGAAGAAGGTGCTCAGGACGACTGCGATCAACGTTGTGTTTCGATTCACGGCGAATCCGGTTTGTCGGTAGCCACCCGGGTCACGAGGGGTTCGTGCGTTGGGAGTCCGTGGATGAACCCGCGCGAACGCCGTGGTGTTTCCCCACAGGCTCCCGGGGCCGGAGAACAAGATAATGCCCCCCGCCCCCGGAGCGTATGGAGCCGCCCGCTGCTCCTCGAGGCCTTGCGCCAGGCAGGCCCCGCCCGCGGAGCCCATGGAGCCGCTTGCGGGAGTGTGGCTGGAGCGCGACCTGCCATCTGCGCGGGCCCGCGATGCGGACGGTGCACCCCGGGGGCAAACGACCCGGGGCCAAATGGCCCGGGGGCAAATGGCGCTTGACAGTCCGCGTGCCCGCGTCTAGGGTTGTACTCCCGTTTCGCCGGGTCGGGTCCGATCGGCGCGGGAGCCATTGGTTCGGAGACCTGCTCCGAACCGTCGGGAATCGCGGGAATAGCTCAGTTGGTAGAGCACCACCTTGCCAAGGTGGGGGTCGCCGGTTCGAGTCCGGTTTCCCGCTCTGAGCCCAGGAAAACGAGGGGGCGACGGCCGCTGCCGGGCGCCCCCTTCGTATCGGCGCCGTAGCCAAGGGGTAAGGCAGAGGTCTGCAAAACCTCCATTCGGCGGTTCGAATCCGCCCGGCGCCTCTGACACCACATGGGAAGAAACCCTCGCGACCGGCAGCCATCCAATGCGGCCGAATCGGGCCGGGCTGCTTCATCCACGGACTGCTACGGAATCAGGTGCCGCGGCTGCGGCCGCAGCAGGAAAACCCCCTCGTACATGCTCGTCACGACGACCGTGCCGCTGGCGAAGAAGGGGTAGGCGGTCCACGCGCCCACGAACCCCGGCGGATCCCCCTCGTAGGGCGTGGTGTCGAACCAGCCGATTTCACGCGGCGACTCCGGGTCGCTGATGTCGAAGAGGCGGAAGCCCGCCTGGTAGTTGGCCTGGTACATCCGGTCGCCCCTGACCAGGAGGTTGTGGTCGGTGGCTCTGTTCGGGCCGTCCACGCTCCCCACCAGGATCGGGTCGTCGAGTTCCGCCATGTCGTAGATGTAGGTACGGGTCCGGGGCGTCGTGCCGACCAGCTCGTCGAGTTCGTCGTCCAGGTAGTAGTAGCGGTGGTCGTCGGTGAGCCAGCCCTGGTGGATGTACGCCGTGCCCGGATGGCCGGCGCCGCCGATCGGCGTGGGCGCCTGCTTGTCGGTGATGTCCACGATCCTGAGCAGACTCTCGTTCGACACGAAGCAGACCTGCCGTCCCCGGTACCGCTCGTCGGGACCCCGGTAGACCACGCACTGGGCGTCGTGGGTGCGTCCCGGCGCGATCAGGCCCACCGAGTCGGTGAAGCAGCCCGCGAAGGCGGGGGACTTCGGGTCGCGCACGTCGACCATGTGGAGCCCGCCGCCGCACGTCTCGCCGCCGCCGCTGGCTCCCACGGGGAACGCGAAACCGCTTTCCGTGTCGATCACGAGATTGTGGGCGCTCGAAATGCCTCGGTAGACGGTGTCCGGGTCGAATTCGACCGGGTCGGGGGAGGTGTCGCGGAGCCGGGTGAGGTCGAAGACCACGAGCCCGTGGTCGCCCGCCCGGTCGCCGGTGAAGAATAGGTGGTCGGCGTACACCTTGAGGTCGCGCGTCCCCGTGGGATTGGCGGGGACCACGCCCACGTAGCGCGGCGCCACCGGGTCGGTCACGTCGACGATCGCCGCACCGCCGCTCCGGCCCACCAGCGCATATTCGCGGCCGGTCACCGGGTCCGCCCATCCCCACAGGTCGCTGACACGCTCCCAGGGCTCGCCCCCGATGGCGGAGGTGGGCAGGAATGCCAGCAGGTCCACCCCCTCACACGAAAACCCCGCCGCCGTGCCTTCCTCGCACTTGACCTCGCCCTCCGTCACGGCCTCGGGTTCGGCGCCGGCGTGCAGCCACTCCGGCTCGCCCCAGGGTCCGCCCGGTTCACGCTGCACCACCAGCGCCGCACCGCGGCCCCCGTCCGTTCCCGGGGCGCCCAGAACCGCGACCGTCGCGCCGATCGCGATCGCCGACCCGAGGCC
>CAZTOF010000519.1:0-2805 GCA_964615515.1 uncultured Gemmatimonadaceae bacterium | reverse complement strand
CGACCGCACTCATCAACGACCCCATGGCGCTCTTCGCCTTCCTGGCCGGCCTCGTCGCCCTGGTCTTCTGGCTCTCGGAGCTTCCCGCGCTGCGCAAGCTCTTCGAGGTCGTCCCCGCGGTCATCTACGTCTACTTCCTGCCGATGCTCGCGACCACCGCCGGGATCACGCCGGCGGCCTCGCCCCTCTACGACTGGACGGTCCCCTACCTCCTCCTCTTCGCGCTCCTCCTGTTGATGGTTTCGGTGGACATCCGCAGCATCATGAGGCTGGGCGGGATGGCGCTCTTCATGGTCTCGGCGGGGACGGTCGGGATCATCATCGGGGGGCCGGTGTCGCTGCTGATCTTCCAGGGCTGGCTGCCCCCCGACGCGTGGACCGGGTTCGCGGCGCTGTCGGGGAGCTGGATCGGGGGGACCGCCAACATGGTCGCGATCGCCGAGAGCGTGGGGACCTCGCCGGACGCGATGGGACCCGTGATCGTGGTCGACACGGTGGTCGGGTACGGGTGGATGGGGGTGCTGATCGCGCTGGCGGGGTTCCAGCTCCGCTATGACCGGCGCACCCGTGCCCGTAGCGAGGCGGTCGAGGAGACCAACCGCCGCCTGGAGTCGCAGGCGGGGGAGCGGCGGGCCATGACGCTGCGCGACGCGATCCTGATGATCGGGACGGGAATGGCATGCTCGGTCGTGGCCGCATGGGCCGGAGGGAGGCTTCCCGCGATGGGCGATCCCACCATCATCAGCAGCACGACCTGGGCGGTTCTCATCGTCGTGACGGGGGGCCTGCTCCTGTCGTTCACCCCGGTGAGACGGCTGGAAAAGGCCGGTGCGTCGAACCTCGGCTACACGGCGCTGTACCTGCTTCTGGCCGGCATCGGCGCCCAGGCCGACCTGAAGGCGGTGCTCGACGCGCCCGTCTACCTCGCGGCCGGCGCGGTGTGGATCGCGATCCACGTGGCCGTGCTGCTGGTCGCCGCCCGCCTGGTGCGCGCGCCCCTCTTCTTCGTCGCCACCGGGAGCATGGCCAACATCGGCGGCGCGGTCTCGGCGCCGGTCGTCGCGGGAGTCTACCACCGGGCGATGGCCCCGGTAGGGCTCCTGATGGCCGTTGCGGGGTACATTCTGGGAATCTACGGGGCGCTGGCCTGCGCCTGGCTGCTCGGGCAGGTGGGGGGATGAGGGCGCCCGAACCGTCCGAAGCCTGCCGGCTCCGGGACCGCCCGGCCCCCCGACCCGCGGATCCTCAGTGGACAATGGCGTGCACGCAGAATAGAATGATGGAGTACGAAACAGATCACACGTCAGGGACGGGACCACCTCCGGGTAGCTTGTGCGCCTCTTGACCTGCGCTCCGAAGTGCTCCCGCCTGACACCGAAATGAGGGGATCCTGCCATGCAGAAATCGATCGTGAGAACCACTTTCCGCGGGCTCGCGGGCGCGTTGGCGCTGACGGCCGCTGCGTTGACGGGTGGATGCGAGGAGCCGCCCGTGCCGTTGATACCGACGACCCTGACGGTCTCGCCGCGGTCGGCGGACTTCGAGGATGTGACGGAGAGCGTCCAGCTGACCGCAACGGTGCTGGACCAGAACGGGGAGACCATGGAAGACGTCACGGTCCACTGGCAGAGTGGCAACCAGAGAGTGGCGACCATCGACATCAGGGGAATCGTGGTGGCCCAGGAGGAAGGAACCGCTGCGGTGTGGGGCTACGTGCGCGAGCTGGTGGACAGCGTGCCCATTTCGGTCAAGCTGGGGCCGCGCGGGGTATTGATGAGGGTCTACCGCGGGTTGGGCGGCTCCAACTGGAACAACGACTCCAACTGGGGTACCTCCGCACCCCTCGGGACGTGGACGGGGGTGGGGCTCGACGCATCCGGAAACGTCACCGGGCTCACACTCACCAGCAACGGGGTGGACGGATCCATCGTCGGCGATATCGGCTTGCTGGAGCACCTCGAGGAGTTGAATCTGAGTGGCAACGATGGCCTGCGGGGCTCGCTGCCGCCCGAAATCGGGACCCTCGAGAGTCTCACGGAATTCCGCAACGTGTCGCCGATGTTCTCTCCCGGCACATTCACGGGCCCGATTCCGCCCGAATTCGGAAACCTCGCGAATCTCGAGGTCGTCGATTTCTCAGGAAACGAACTTTCCGGCTCGCTGCCGCCCGAACTCGGGAACCTCAGGAGTCTCCGGAGCTTCAACGTCCAGGGCAACGGGCTGAGAGGCACGCTCCCCGCGGAGTTCGGCAATCTCGGGAACCTGACTGACCTGCGGATCAACGGCAACCCGATGAGCGGTTTCCTTCCCGTCGAACTGACCAGTTTGTCCCTCCGCACGTTCCACTGGCACGCTACGCACCTCTGCGTGCCCGACGACGACGACTTCAAGGCGTGGCTGGAGTCAATCGGCAACCACCAGGCAGGGGATGACTGCCAGGAGGGCTGATCGCCGAGCTGGTTGATCTCGGCCGGTCGAATGCCGCGGGCATTTCGTCCGCGGGCTCCCGGGGACCGGGCGGCACGTGGGGCTCTCGCCGAAGCGGGCCAGCCTGCTGCCCATACATCTCCGTGATCAGCCGCCTGACAGAGAGGACCCGGCGGACCTCGCTCTTCCTTCCTACCTTTCCTCCGCCTGGATCATCGCCGCCACCTCCTGCACCTCGTCGAGCACCCGCAGCAGGTTCCCGCTCCACAGCATGGCGATCTGTTCCTCGGTGTAGCCACGGCGCACGAGTTCCACCGTCACGTTGAAGGTCTCGGACGCGTCGTCCCAGCCCTCCACCCCGCCGCCCCCGTCGAAATC
>CAZTOF010000518.1:0-3779 GCA_964615515.1 uncultured Gemmatimonadaceae bacterium | reverse complement strand
CGCTAGGAGCTTCCGGCTTCCTCCGGAGATCCGTGCGGGCGGTTCATCCGGCCGAGGAAAAGGCTCGACGGCTGGAAGACCGGCGCGCTGCGGGGTGGGACTTCGACCGCCTCTCCGGTTCGGGGGTTGCGCGCAGTGCGGGCCTTGCGGTGCCGCACCTTGAACGTGCCGAATCCCCTGATCTCGATGCTCTCACCTCGAACGAGCGTGTCCTGCACCGACGCGAGAAACGCCTCGATCGCTCGCTTGCAGTCCTTCTTGGTGAGCCGGGGTCCGACCGCCTCGGCAACCTGCTCAACGAGGTCCGCTTTGGTCATCCTATCTCTTCGTTCGGAGTGTGCCCAAGTCTTGTCGTTGCATGACAACAACTTACGTTCATTCGTGGGCGATCCGTCAAGTCCGTGCTCAGGCGGGTCGCTGGCTTCTCTCGTTAGCTCGGTGGCATCGACAGGCCGTATCCCTCCAGATTAGTCTTGAAGGGTGAAGACGAACGCCGTTTCCGTATCCAAGAACCAGATGAGCGTCACGCCACCGCTCGACGACTTGGTTCCCGAACCTCTTCGGGATCTGGACGATCCCGCCCGCGATTTGCCGCGCATCGCGAAGGACCCGCCGAGCATGGCGTTGATTGCCGCCGCAGTCGAGCAGGTGCCTTCACACCATCAGGTCTTGTTGGGGGACGCGCGCCGCGTATTCCTGCCCCCCGAGTCGGTTCACCTCGTCCTCACGTCCCCACCGTACTGGACGCTCAAGGAGTATCGTCGAACCTCGGGGCAACTGGGATGGATAGCCGATTATGAGGAGTTCCTCGACGAGTTGGACGCCGTCTGGCGCATCTGCCATCGGGCACTCGTCCCCGGGGGGCGGCTGATCTGCGTGGTGGGAGATGTCTGTCTATCGCGGCGGAGAAACGGCCGACACGCCGTGGTTCCCCTCCACGCCTCGATTCAGGACCGTTGCCGGAGGCTCGGATTCGACAACTTGGCACCGATCATCTGGCACAAGATCGCCAACGTCGCCCATGAGGTGCAGCGAGGCTCCGCCGGGTTCCTGGGCAAGCCCTACGAACCCAACGCCGTCATCAAGAACGACATCGAGTTCATCCTGATGCAGAGAAAGCCGGGCGGCTACCGAAAGCCGAGCCAAGCCGCCCGGACGCTCTCCCTGCTGTCAGAGGCCAGCTTCAAGACTCACTTCCGCCAGATTTGGGGCGACATCCCGGGAGCGTCGACACGTGACCACCCCGCGCCCTATCCAGTCGTTCTCGCGGATCGCCTGATTCGGATGTTCAGCTTTGTGGGGGACACGGTGCTCGACCCCTTCACCGGAACGGCCTCGACTCAAGTCGCCGCCGCCGCCACCGGCCGCAACAGCATCGGAATCGAAGTCGACCCGGTGTACCACGGTAAAGCGGTCCAAAGGATGCTGGGCGAAGCTGCGAGCCTGCTGCGCACGGTGGACGTGCGGATCGGGGCTCTCGATTCCAACAGCGGACGGCCTGTAGCGCAGTAGCTTTCGCGCTTCAGGTCCGGGCCGCCTCCGCGGCGACGTGACCCGCCAGAGAGGTCACGAAGGTCTTCAGCCCCGACATCTCCGAGAGGTCTTCGTGCTCTCCCGTATCGGCGCCCGATCTGGGAGATGAGATGACGGCCGCCGTCGTGTAGAGTTGCTCCTTGACCAGCCGTCGGCAAAGTAAGTCGTATCGCTTCAGGTACGAGGCACCCTCGAATTCGGCAAACGCCGGGAAATGCGGTGACCGGATTCGCACCGCGCTCCGGGAGCCCGGTGCGTCCTCGACGAGGATCAGCCAACCCACGAACGGTCGGGCGTGGTCCCCGAACGCCCCCTCCCTGTAGGCCGTCCACAAGTCACACGCGCTCCCGATGGCCTCTTCCGCCCTGTTGTTGAAGTTGTTCCCGAACGACGGCCCGACGTGACTCTTCAGTTCAATGGCTGCCACCAGACGACCTTCGTTGAGTACAATCAGATCCCACAGCTTGGTGGGCCGGAAGAAGCCGGGAAGGGTCAGAAGGGCGCGGTCCAAGTGAATCGAGGCATTCTGAAGACCGTTGGCCCTCACCAGATCCACGACGAGCTCGATAAAGCCATCCATGTTCTTGCCCGCCGTCACGCTCGCCCGTTCTCCTTGGTCGGGAAGGCGCGTGTCCGCTTGCTTCCGCCGAGCGCGCTCCCGGCTCCTCCAGAACGTCTTGACCGCGTCGCGCGCTTTCCTCTCGTAATCCGAAAGATCAATTGCCATCGGCACTCGCTGCTCGTCTGTCTCGCAAATGCAGTAGCCCTCCGTGGATCAGTGTCGAACCCGAATCTAGCGACTTGAGCTATGCGTGTAGAGCCGCAGCCTCGGGAACGCCGGTTGGTCGCCCCCCCGGCGCTGGACAGCCGGGGTGACCCGGTCACATTGTGTTGGGCAACCTCGCCGCTGCGACAGGGCGTCCAATCGGCGGTATCGCGAGTTGGTCGTCGCACCCCCCCAATCCGACTAACCGGAGGGAATCACGATGCAGACCAGCAGGTTCGTCCCTGTCCATTCGGCCCTTCTTGCGGCCGTCCTTGCCGCGCCCCCTGCGGTCCTCGCTCAGGAGATCGTCGAAGTCACGGGCCGGGATCAACGGATCGACCCCGACTTCGACGAGGTGCATCGGATCGGCGTGGTCGAGGGAGAATCCTGGGAGATGCTCGGCACGGTAAGCCATGTGGCCTTCGACGCGCAGGGCAACCTGTATGTGTTCGACCGTACCGGAGGGATGTTCTCCGAACTGCGCGTCTTGGTGTTCGACGCAACCGGCTCTTTCGTCCGCGAATTCGGTCGCTCCGGCCAAGGGCCGGGTGAGTTCTATATGCCCATGAACTACGCCGTCTTGCGGGACGGCACGACCATCGTGAGCGACATGGGTCACGCGGCCTACCAGATCTTCGATCCATCGGGGCGGTTCGTGCGGATGGTGCGATCCCCGGCAGAGGCACCCGGGGATGGGGGAGGTGCTTTCATCGGCCCCAACATCAGGGTTTCGGCACGCATTCAACCCGATCCGCGGGGCGGCGCGGTTTACGCCGCGTGGTGGGGTATGTCGAGGAGCATCGGCGGAGCCGGGGCCGATCATCCCACCAACCGGCCCATTACTCGCTTGGACCTCGGTGCCGAGGCTGTCCAAGTCGACACCGTGGTGCGGGCTTGGCTCCCGCCACGCGAAGCGCGCAACCTCTTCGAGGGTCCATCGAACGTCACGCTCGAAGGGGGCAGCGGCGATCTCAATCAGAGGCTGGGCCGCATTGCGAGGCCATCGACCTTCGAACCCGAACTTCTGATGGGCGTTCTTCCGAACGGCGGCATCGTCTATTCGGACTCCTCCGCATATGCGTTGAAGATCGCTTCACCGACGGGAAGCGTGGCACGAATCATCACCCGGCCCTTACGGCCCGAGCCCGTGACTCCGAGGATCGAGGAGCGGTACAGGGAGCTACGGGGCGAGCGCGCCCAGAATGCGATTTCGATACCGACGGGTTCCAGCGGGGCATCGCCTACGACAGCGTCACTTTCGCGGCTGCCCTCCTTCACCTTGGTGGACCCGTCCTTCTATCACGAGATTCCCGTTCTGCGGAGCCTCTCCACCACCTGGGAAGGCCGGATCTGGGTGATGCGTCAGGGGGACGAATTGATGGGCGACGGACCGATCGACGTCGTGACCGCAGCGGGCGAGTACGTCGGAACGTATCCCTCCGGCGCGACCGCAATGCCGGACGCCTTCGGCCCGGACGGG
>CAZTOF010000517.1:0-3795 GCA_964615515.1 uncultured Gemmatimonadaceae bacterium | reverse complement strand
CCCTGAGCGTGCCCCAGCCCCCGGCGAACAGGAACCGGTGATCGGCAGTGGCCTCGATCGACTTGTCGTCTTCCAGCACCATCCTGAAGACCGGCTTCACACCGTTGCGGTAGACATCCACGATGCGCGTGTGCTGCAGGGCGAGCGTGTTTTCTTCGACCTGCCGGAGCTTCATCCGCCTGACGCGGTCGCGGCGGAAAAACGGGTTCCGCTGCTTGTCCGGCCCAGTCGAGTTCCGCGTGGGCTGAAAGCGTCGCCAGATCTCCTCGATGGGAAGCTTGTACAGCTGGCGGCGTCCTCTCTTCTTCGCGCCGGGCAGGTCGAAATGGACCTCGGTGCCTTCGGCCAGGCAGGCCGTCCGGTGCCGCACCCACTGCCGCGCGACGAACATCGGCATCGCACAGTGGAACTTGAACTCGACCATCTCCGACGGGGTGGTGTGGAGGTGGCGGCGCAGGTAGCGGATGAGCCCCCGGGTGCGCGACACCTTGCGGGTGCCGTAGCCGTAGCTGACCCGGGCCGCGCGCTCCACCGAGTCGTCGGTGCCCATGTAGTCGACCAGCGCGACGAAGCCGTGGTCGAGCACGGGAAAGTAGCCGCCCAGGATCTCCTCGGCGGCGGCGACCGTGGGGCGGCGGGTGGTGGACGTCATGAGCCGATGCGGGTGATCGTGTAGGTGCCGATCTGCTCGGCCGAGAACGGCTTTCGTCCCCTGAGGTTGTGGATCGGTTCCTTTGGCGACGTGTCGTCGTTCGGCGATGCATAGCTCGGCCCGCTGTCGGTGCCCGCGTCGAGGGGATAGAGGACCACCGTTCGCTCGTCGGTCCAGTGGCCCACGCCGTTCAGGAGCGAATACCCCGTGACGCCGACGAACCAGTCGGGACTGGGCGCGATCATCGTGACGAGGGTGATGAGGGGATCGTCCAGCCGGACCACGACATCCCGGATCGTCACCGTTCCGGGGCTTCGGGCGCCGGACCCGCTGATCACCGCGAGGGCGTTGGCCGGAATCTCGCCGTTGATCTCGCCGCTGAGCAGGCCCGTGGCCCCGGTCTCGGCCATGCTCTCCATGCCCCGGCTCGAGGTCTCGCCGAGCGCCCAGAAGCTCGCCCGGCCGCTGTGCACGGCGCCGATCAGCGGCGAGAAGTGCGGACCGCTCGGAAAATCGGTCGGGTGCGTCCGCTCGCTCCAGGTCGCCTCGAAGACGATGCGGTAGACCGCGCTGTCGGGCGCGGGATCGAGGGTGCCCACCGCCGCGGCGAACTCGACGTTGGCGCCGCCCTCGAGCGAGGCGTTCAGGAGCTGGATTACGGAGGCGGCCCCAAGCGTCCACCTCGTCTGCGCAGTCCCCGCGCTGCCGGTCTCGACCGGATCCGGGTTGGCGGAGCCGCCACCCGCCACAACCGTGAAGGTGACCTCGACTCCCTGCGCCGGGGAACCGCCGCCGTCCAACACCCGCACGACCGGCGGCTGCACCGGACCCGGCCCCGTACGCCGCTGGCCGTCCCCGGACAGGATGACGATATCCGTCGGCAGCTGATCGACGAGCACATCGGCCGTCGCGCTGACATCGTCGATCGAGGCGGTGAGTTTCCCCGCGCCGCTGCCGGCCGCCGTGACCTCGCCGTCCGCGCTTACAGTGAAGATGCCCTGATCGCTGCTCGACCAGGTGACGTCGCCGTCGTAGGTGTCGCCGTTCTGGTCGGTGATCCTGGCGGAGAACTCCGCGGTGGCGCCCAGGTAGATCAGGGTGGCCGACCGTGGCGTGATGGTGATCGCCTCGGGACGGGGTTCCTCGGGCCCGCTGCCGGAGTCGCAGGCGGAGAGGAGGAGGGGCAGGAGCGGCAGCAGCGCGACGCGTCCGCGGCGAGGCTCGCGGGGATTCTCTCTACGCGCTCCCAGGCGGGACGGGAGGGCAACAAACCCGCCGGCATCGGTCCGCCATTGGCCGCTTCCGGTCCCAAGCTCCTCAGACTCGCGACTCCGTTGAATCACCGCCCACGGCTTCCATGTCGGTTTGTCGACTTGCATCCACATTTCCGTCACTCCCTTTGTGAATCGTTTCACAATCTGGACTGTCTCACAGTCCGTACTCCCTTCCACGGCCCACCTGCGGCCCGTCCACTCCCCTTCGCCGGCCCGTGGCTACCCTCCGTCCGATTTCTCGATAAGCTTGAAGACATAGGTCCCGACCGGCTCGTCCGAGAAGGGATACATGCCTTTGAGACTGCTGATCGGCTCCTTCGGCGACGTGTTCTGGTTCGGGCTCGTGTAGGTGTTTCCGCTGTCGGTGCCCGCGTCCAGCGGGTAGAGGAGGACCCGCAACTCCTCGACCCATTCGCCGTCCTCGTCCAGCAGCGACTGTCCCGTCACGCCGGCGAACCAGTCCGGGCTCGGGGCGATCATCGTGACCAGGGTCACGAGCGGATGCTCCATGTTCACGACCACCGTGTCGATCTCGGTGCTCCCGGGGCTCCGCGTCCCCGATCCCTCGACCACCGCCAGCGCGTTGTCGGGCATCTCCTCGCGGACCTCGGCGGCGAGAATCCGCGTCCTGCCGGTTTCGGCCATGTCCTCCATGCCCGGGCTAGCGGTGTCGCCGAGCTCCCAGAAGCTCGCCGAGTCGTTGTGGACTCCGCCGATGAGCGGCGAGAAGTGGGCGTTGGAAGGGAAATCGTCGGGATGGGTCGAGTCGCTCCAGGTGGCCTCGAATTCGATGCGGTAGAGGGCGCTGTCGGGGCGGGGTACGCGCGGGCGCGCCGAAGCCGTGAACTCGACCGACGGTCCGTCGGCCAGCGACGCCGTCAAGGTGTGGGTCCCGGAGTCGGGGCCGAGGGTCCACACCGTCTGCGACAGTCCTTCCGCATCGGTGTCGGCGGTACCGGGATCGGCCGAGCCGTGGCCCCGCTCGGGCGCGAAGTCGACCGAAACACCCTCGATGGGCGAGCCGCCGGCGTCGTCCACCCGCACGACCAGCGGGTCCGCGAGCGGGGATCCCACCGTGCCTTTCTGGTCTTCGCCCGACTCCACCAGAAGGGCGAACGGCACCTGCTCGACCACGACCGAAGCCGTTGCGCGAAGGTCCTTGAATGCCGCCCCGAGCGTGCCCGTTCCGTTCCCGACGGCCGTGACCACGCCACCGTCGGCGACGGTGAAGACATCCCTGTCGCTGCTCGACCACACGGGGGTGCCGGCCACCTCCGACCCGAGCGCGTCGGTCATCGTCGGCGTGAATGCGGCCGTGTCGCCCAGCGAGGTCAACCTTGCGGAGTCCGGGGAGACCGTGAGCGCGACCGCCACCTGCTCGACGACCACGGGGGCCGTGGCGGCGAGGTTCTCGAACGACGCGGAGAGGGTGGCCGAACCGTTCGCGACCGCGGTCACCAGGCCGTCCGTGTCAACGGTGAACACTCCCGTGTCGTTGCTCGACCAGGCGGGGGTCCCGGGGGCCTCCGCGCCGTTGGCGTCGGTGATGGTCGCGGTGAAGGCCGCGGTCTCGCCCAGGGAGGACAGCCCCGCCGAGCCGGGGGAGATGGTGATCGCGACCGGCACCTGTTCGACGACCACCGAGGCCGTCGCACTCAGTTCCTGAAACGACGCCGTGAGTGTGCCCGACCCGTTCCCGGCCGAGCTGACCACACCCTGCGCCGTGACCGTGAAGACGGTGGGGTCGCTGCTCGACCAGGTGACGGTTCCGTCGTAGGCGTCGCCGTTCTGGTCGGTGATCTTCGCGGTGAAGGCGGCCGTCTCGCCCAGCGACGACAGCGCGGCCGACGTGGGTGAGATGGTGAGGGC
>CAZTOF010000516.1:0-5638 GCA_964615515.1 uncultured Gemmatimonadaceae bacterium | reverse complement strand
CCCTCCACCCCACCCACCTGCGACGACTGGGGCACGTGGGACTTCTTCAAGTCGGCTTCGGCAGACCGCGTCTACGAATGTCTTCAAGCCGGTGCGGACCCGAACGAGGGGCCGTACCACGGGGAGATCATCTTCATGGCGGCGCGCCACGCTACCGACCCGGCCATCATCGACCTCCTCGTGGAAGCCGGGGCCGATCCCAACGGGCACACCAGGACAAGATCCGGCGGATCTCCATTGCATGTGGCCGCGGCACTGAATCCCAACCCCGGCATCATCGACGCACTGGTCGCCGCCGGTGCGAACATCGAGGCCCGGGACTTCCACGACCGAACACCCCTGCACTCGGCCTGGCGGAACCCCGATCCCGCCGCGGTCCACGCGCTGCTGCGTTCGGGGGCCGACCCGCTCGCCACCGACCACCACGGCCGCGCCGCCGATCCGACCGGCTGCGGGAACTGGAATGCGGCGACCTTCGCCCGGCTGGCCCTACTCGCCGACTTCGAACGGTGCCTGGCGGCGGGGGACGTGGACGTACACGCACGCGACAAGGACGGCAACACGATGTTGCACCACGCGGTGGAGAACCCGGATGGGGCGGTAGTGGCGCTCCTCCTGCAAGCGGGGGCGGAGGTCAATGCCCGCAACGGCGACGGAACCACACCGCTCCACCAGGCGGCCGAAACCGGGAACCTGGCCGCAGTCACGCGGCTGCTTGAAGCCGGCGCGGACATCCACGCGCCGGGGGGTTACGGCGAAACACCGCTGCACTCCGCGGCCGGCGACGGGCGGACGGAGATCGTCACTGCGCTCCTCGCCGCCGGGGCCGATGTCAACGTCGGGACAGACGGCTACGGTACCCCTTTGTTCCATGCGTTCGACGGCCGGTACCGGATCGGCGAAGCCACCGAAGCCACCATCCACGTCCTGCTGGAGGCGGGCGCTGACGTGAACGCTGCCGACACGTTCGGTGAGACTCCGTTGATGGCAAGCCTGGGCTTTCGCGACCCGCAGGGGCCGGCCGCCGATCTCCCGGTGAGACTGCTGGGGCTGGGCGCGGATCCCAACGCGGGGAACGCCTGGGGACGGACCCCGTTGCACGCGGCTGCCGACAACGAGCGGCCGGCGGTGGTTCGGGCGCTCCTCGATGCGGGCGCGGACCCGCGCGCGCTATCCCACGACGGCGAATCCCCCCTTCACAACGCGGCCGTGTTCTCAACCCCCGAGGTCATCACCCTCCTTGCGGAAGCCGGGGTGGACTTGGACCGCCTGAACGACGACACCCAGGCCCCGCTCCACCTTGCGGTCTCCTCGCTCGGGCACCCCGGTGCGCCCGGTGCGCCGGAGGAGCCGGGCTGGCGGACGCGCACATTCGCCCTTCTGGACGCGGGCGCGGATCCGAACGTGCGCGACGGACAGGGTGGCACGCCGCTGCACCTGGCGGCCGAGCGGCCCGACACAACGCTGGTGTCGGGGCTCGTAGCGGCCGGGGCGGACGTCAACGCCGGAAACGACCTGGGCCAGACGCCGCTGCACAAGGCCCGCGTTCGCAACAACCTCCCCGTCGCGCTCACGCTCCTGGAACACGGGGCCGATCCGAATGCGCGCGACAACGCCGGGAGGGCCACAGACGCGACCTGCTATTGGGATGGTGGCCAGGCCGGGCGACAATGGCACTTTCTCGCGCGGTCACCGGCCGAGAGCGTGCAGGGATGCCTGGAGAGCGGAGTCCCGGCGGACTCACGCGACCAGGACGGCACCACGCCGCTGGCGGGGATGGTGTCCTCGGGACTCTGCTGCGCCGACTTCGAAAACGTCCTGCGCCTCCTTGTGGCCGCGGGCGCGGACGTCAACGCACGGGACGAAGCGGGCCGGACCCCGCTGCATCGGGTCAACACGTCCCCTCGGGTCCCGCAGTCCGTGCGGGCCCGCGTGGCATCGGCCCTTCTTGACGCGGGTGCCGACCCCAACGCGCGCGACAACGCCGGCCGGACCCCGCTGCACCGGTGGCCCCCCCTTGTAAAGATGGGCGCCCTGGTACCCTTGCTGGCCGCGGCCGGTGCGGACATCGAGGCACGCGACAACAAGGGCCGGACCCCTCTGCACACCGCCCTTCAGATTGACGACACCCCCGCGGTGCGCGCTCTGTTGCGGCTGGGGGCCGACCCGGCCGCCCGCGACAGTGCCGGGAACACCGCCGATCCGCTCGCCTGCGAGCACCGGGACACCCGGAGCTTCGCCGAACTGGCCACCGCCGACATCGTGGCCGGCTGCATCGCGGCCGGCGGGAACTTGCGTGCACCATCCCATTGGCTCTCTCCCGGTACGGTTCTCTTCAACCTCGTGTCCTTCACCCGCGACCCCGGCGTCGTCCCCGTCCTGGTGCGGGCCGGAGTCGATGTGAACGAGCGAGACCCTAGCGAGTACACGCCCCTCCACCACGCCGCCCGGCACGGTACCCCGGGGGTGGTGCGGGCGTTGCTGGAAGCGGGCGCGGACGTGAATGCGCGGGCGACGGGGATAATGACCTTCGACCACCTCGTTTGGAGCTGGACTCCGCTGCACCTGGCGGCGGAGCACAATCCCGATCCCGGCGTTGTGGCCGCCTTGCTGGAAGCGGGAGCGGACATCGAGGCCCCCACATCGGAAGGACTGACACCGCTCTACCAGGCGGCCGCGAATGCCAACCCCGCAGTAACCGCGGTCCTGCTGAAGGCCGGGGCTGTCGTGAGCGCCCCCCGGGGTGCCACAACGCCGCTCCACAAGGCCGCGGCCAGAAACCCGAACCCCGCGGTGCTGAATCTGCTGCTGGCAGCCGGGATCGACGTGAACGCCCGCGACAAACAGGGCTACGCGCCGCTCCACGCCGCCGCCGGGAGCAACGCCAACCCCGAGATCGTGACCGCGCTGATCGCCGCCGGGGCCGAGGTCGATGCGCGCGACCCCGACGGATACGTTCCCCCCGGGCGTGCCGCGGCCGACCGCACGCCGCTGTTGGCGGCGGCGAACCGCTGGCACGGGCCGACCTCGAACGCAGCCGTCGTCGAGGCCCTGGTGCGCGGCGGCGCCGACCTGACGCAGACCGACGGGTCCGGGCGAACCGCACTGCACGGCGCCGCGCTGCGGAACCCGGCCGTCTTCCCCCTTCTCCTGCGGCTGGGCGCCGATCCGAACGCACGCGACGAGGATGGGAAGACGCCCCTGGACTACGCTGTGGAGAACCGGTCGCTGGAGGGGCTGGCGGAGGTGCGGCGGATGTGGGAGGCGCTGTGGAGGGGCCGGAGAGAGCGGTGATGCGAGGGAGAATCCGGCCGCTGCAACCCTGGGAGCGGTGAGGAATGTCAACTCCGGTGTACAAGCAGTAAACCCGGAATGACCGGAGCGGAGCAATGAAACCGTCGACCATCGCGATCACACCCGTGTCCCTGCTTCTCGTCGCTGCCTGTGCGGGCGCGCCGAGAGCGTACCGCCCCACCTGCGACGACTGGGGTGACCTGGGCTTCTTCATGTCCGCTTCGCGACAACTCGTACGGGCATGTCTCGAGGCGGGGGCGAAGGTCGATGCGCCCGAAGATGGGACGAGATCGCCGCTCCACTGGGCCGCCTATTCCAGGCCGGCATTCGTCCCGGTCCTGTTGGAGGCGGGCGCGGACGTCAACGCGCGCGACGAGAAGGGCTGGACCCCCCTGCGCCTGGCGATGGTCAGAAACCAACGCGCCGGCGTCGCCGCCGCCCTGTTGGAGGCCGGGGCCGATGTGAATTCGCCGGGTCATCGCGGTCTCACACCGCTCCACGAGGCGGCCGCCCAAAGGGGGAACCTGGACGTCGTCAGGATCCTCCTGGAGGCGGGGGCCGACATTCATGCGACATCGGGACCGGGCCTCACGCCCCTGCACAAGGCCGCTTCCGGCGGGGCTGCGGAGATCGTGCATGCTCTGCTGGATGCGGGAGCGGACGTCAACGCCGGAGTCGTCGGCGGCTACGGCACACCCCTGTTGCGCGCCGTACAGACCCGGAGGAGCACGGAGGCCGTCGTCATCGTCCTGCTCTGGGCTGGCGCGGATCCCGACGCGAGGGACGAACAGGGCTGGACCCCGCTGTACGCGGCCGCCCATTCCGACCGCCCGGCGGCCGTTCGCGCCCTGCTCAAGGCGGGCGCGGATCCGGACGCGCTGACCGACGACGGCGCGTCGCCGCTCCATGCCGCGGCAGTGCATGCGGGCCCCGAGGTCATTGCTCTCCTCGCGGACGCGGGTGTGGACCCGAACGGACTCGACGGCAACTCCCGTGCGCCCCTTCACCATGCGGTGCGGAGGGGCGGCTGGTTCGCGATGCGGGGGGAGCGCCGGAAGCGGGGCACATCCGCGTGGAAGCTGCGCACATCCGCGTTGCTGGAGGCGGGCGCGGATCTGAACGTGCGCACCGCCACGGGCGACACCCCCCTGCACCTGTCGATCCAGCTTGCCGACTCGGTGCGACGGCCCGACACGACCGCGCTGTCCTGGCTCGTTCGGGCCGGGGCGGACCTGAACGCCCGCAACGAAATGGGCCAAGACGCCGCTGCACGCGGCCCGCGCTCTCCACAACCTCCCGGCCATGCGCAAACTCCTGCAACTCGGGGCCGACCCCGAATTGCGCGACGATGCCGGCAGGACCGCGGTTGCCGTCTGCTATTGGACCGCGGGCCGGGACGCATGGGATTTTCTCGCCAACTCGCCCCCCGAAAGCGTGCAGGGGTGCCTGGAGAGCGGGGTCCCGGTGGACGCTCGGGGCCCGGACGGCGTCACGCCCCTGGCGGGGATGATGTCCGCGACCGGTTGCTGCGCCGATATCGCGAATGTCCTTCCCCTGTTCGTGGCTGCGGGCGCGGACGTCAACGCTCGGGACACTCTGGGCAGGACACCCCTTCACCTCGCCAGCACAGCGTCCGGCACGATCCCGGCATCCGTCCTCGCCGTCGTCATTCCTGCACTACTGGATGCGGGCGCCGACCCTAACGCGCGCGACTCGGAGGGTTCGACGCCGCTCCACGCCGCCGTGACATGGCGAGGATCGGACACCCTGTTGCACCTCCTGGCGGCGTCGGGCGCGGACCTCGACGCCCGCAACAACCGCGGCCAGACACCGCTGCACGTCGCCGTGAGCATTGACGATCCCACCCTGGTGCGCACGCTCATGCGGCTCGGGGCCGACCCGGAGGCCCGGGACGGTGCGGGCAATCCGTTCGATCCGGTAGCCTGCGAACGCTGGGGCACCCGGGGCCGACATCAATGCGCGGGACCCGGACGGGCACGTTCCCTCCGGGCGCAAGGCGAACGACCGTTCACCGCTGTTCATGGCGGCCGCCCCCCAGAGCGGGGCAACCTGGAACGCCCCTGTCGTCGAGGCGCTGGTGCGTGCCGGCGCGGACCTGGAACGGACGGACGGGTCCGGCCGCACCCCGCTGCACGCCGCCGCGCTGTGGCATCCCGCCGTGTTTCCCTTGCTCGCGCGGCTGGGAGCCGATCCGAACGCGCGCGACGCGGATGGCCGGACCCCGCTTGACTACGCGCTGGAGAACCGATCGCTGGAGGGGCTGGCGGAGGTGCGTCGGATGCGGGAGAAGATGCGGAGGGGTGGGGCGGGGCGGGAATGAGAC
>CAZTOF010000515.1:0-6683 GCA_964615515.1 uncultured Gemmatimonadaceae bacterium | reverse complement strand
CGCCCCAGCCCGTTGATCTTCGGGATCACCGGTCCAGCGCCTCCCCGCTCAGGAGACCGGCCGCAAGCTCGCCCACCCGCTCGACCGCCTCCAATGTCCCGGAAGGAGCGGAGGCCCCGGAGTTCAGGGCGCGGGCGATCTGGTTTAGATTGACGCCGATCCGGTGAAGCTCGACCCGCTCCGCCGCGCCGAGACGGAGAACGACCGCCTCGCGGACCGGCTGTCCCAGCGCCCTGCGGCGCATGTAGCCGCCCGTCGTCATGCGGGCCGCCCCGGCCCGCTCGGCGATCTCCGCGGCCTCCGCGGTGTTGACGCGCACGCCGATCGTGCGGCTGCGAAGTTCGGCCTCGGGCTTCCGGGGACGGGGCATGTCGGGCTGCCTCCTTTGGCGGCGCGCGGAAGTGTCGTTTCGGGGGCTCGGGGGCATCCCCCGACCAGAGTAAACGTGAAGCGTTTACACATCTCGCTCCTCCACTACCCGGAGATACAAACGCCCCCGTGGCGCGCCCGCGCCAACGCCGTCCGGGGCGCCCGACTCTGGACGACGCGCCCCGTCGTCGCGAAGTTTCATTCGCGCAGATCGTGCAGTCCATCGAACGAGAGGAATCGAACGATGGCACGCACGAGAAAAGGCCGCCGGAGCTACGGCGCCGGCGAGTGGGGCCGGAACAGGGTCAGGGTGTTTCCAGACCCGAAAACCGGCCTGTTCCAGATTGAGTGGCGCGAGAACGGGCGAAGGCTCACCCGGTCGCTCGGACACCGCGACTGGGCGAGCGCGAAACGGCAGGCGGACGAGTTCGCTGCCGGGTTCGCCGCCCCGGACCTGAACGGCAAGGCGGAAGCCGAGCCGGAGCCGCTCACGTTGGGCACGCTGTTTGACAGCTACGGTGAGGAGGTGACGCCGACCAAGGGCGAACGGTCCCGGCGACACGACAGGTCTTCAACGGAGATGTTCCTCCGTTTCTTCGGACGGGACCGCGAAGCGGCGACGCTCTCCCAGCGGGACTGGGACCGGTTCATCGTGGCGCGGCGCGCGGGCAGGATCGGTATCTCAGGCAGGCCCGTGTCGAACCGGACGATCCAATACGACTTGGCGTTCCTGATGGCGGTGCTCAACTGGGCCGCGAGGTCGAAGGACGAGCGGGGCCGCCCGATGCTGGACAGGAATCCGCTCCAGGGTCTCAGGAAGCCCATCGAGAAGAACCCCACCCGGGTCGTGCTCACCGAAGAGGAGTACCGCGCGCTCTTGAGGGTGTCCACGGAGGTGGGCTGGCAGTTCCGCACGGCCCTCGTGCTCGCGCACGAAACGGGACACCGGATCGGCGCCATCCGCCAGCTTCGGTGGAGCGACATCGACTTCGAGGGCAAAGCGGTGCGGTGGCGGGCGAAGCACGAGAAGACGGGCTACGAGCACACCACGCCCGTGACCGCCGAGGCGTTGGCCGCTTTGGAGGAGGCGCGAGCGTTAAGCGCCGGGTCCGGCGACGGGCCGGTGCTCCCCGCACCGAGGGATCCCACGCAGTGCGCGGGCCGGACGCTCGTGGGGTACTGGTGGAGGAAGGCCCAGACGCTGGCCGGACTCGAACCCAAGCGTGGTCGCGGCTGGCACTCGCTGAGGCGGAAGTTCGCGTCCGACCTCATGAACGTCCCGCTCAAGGTGCTCTGCGATCTCGGCGGCTGGAAGGAGGCACAGACCATTCTCCGCTGCTACCAGCAGGCCGACGAAGTACAACTCAGGACGGCTCTGGACAGCCGCCGCCGCGAGGTTGACGCCCGATAATCCAAACGGCGGGAACCAAACAGCGGTAACCGGATCGCCGAATTCCGTAAGTCACACGGTCACAGCAGGATGCGTGACCGTTTGCAAATGCCTCGGCAGCGCTCTTCTTGCAGATGCGGGGTTCGGCCGTGCTCTCCGGCCGGCTGCGCGGTTCGCTCGTCAGCGCGACCGGGGACGGGTTCTTCGAGACCTGGGCGCGGTGAGGGGGTACGGCAGTCCGTGGATAAGTCCGCCCGAGCACCGAGAGCGGCGAGGCGCCAACACGGCATCGACTTCGAACTCGCCCGGATGGCACCGTCTCCCGGGGCCGGTGCCCGGGTGCACGGCAACCCGCCCAACTAGCTGCCTTGGATGGTCGGTCGCGGCCGCTGCATTGGCTCGAAGGCTCGATCTCGCGAGACAGGACGCCAGAATTGCGGAGATACCTGGTGCAGGAGCTTGGAGTCCGCGAGTTCACGCCGGAGGCACTGCTGCAACGCATGACGCACGCGTTTCTTGAGGAACAGACGGACCAGTGGATCCAGGGTCTCTACGAGTTCGTCGGTGCCCGACCTGCGCTGGGTCCGCGTGTAGCGCCGCTGTCCATCATTCGGCTCGAAGACGGATCACATGTGACACCCGCCGTCGGAGAAGCGTTTCTGCCTGGACCGGTCGAAACCAGTTTCCCAACGGTGCGCGCAGACGTCTGCCGGACGGACGAAGCGCGAGCGTTCCTCAGGTCGTTGGGCCTTGCCGAGCCTGACCCGGTCGACAACGTGATCCAGAATATCCTCCCGAAGTATCGGGAAGGAGCGGAGTTGTCGGAAACGGAGTATGCGTCTGATGTCAGCCTGATGCTCCGCGCGTTTGAGACGGACTCCCGAGCGCAGCAGGATCGTCTCGTGAAGAGGTTGGCCGAAACACCTTGGGTGAGGTCTGTCGACGGCTCAGGTCAGCATGGGTTGTGGGCGAACCCCAGCGAACTTTACTTCGCGACGGAGAGCCTCCGCAGGCTGTTCGATGGCGTCGGCGACGTGCTGCTTGTGGATCCCAACATTCCGTGTCTCAAGGGGGAGGAGGCCCGCCGAATGCTGCGGCGGGCGGGCGCAACGCGATACCTGAAGCCCATCGAGGTCAAGTGCGATCTACCCAAAGAGAAGCTAGATGAGATCCGGCGGCAGGCAGGCTTGGGGGATCTGACTTGGAGTACCCTCGAGGACAAGGCCATCCGGGGCTTGGACGCCCTGCTCGACAGGTTCGAGGTGTTGGAGCCAAACGAGCGCCGTAGCCGTGCGCTCGATCTCTGGGGGGCACTGCTAGACCTCAAAAAACGTCGTGGTTCGCGGCCTTTCGAAGGCGCGTATACTTGGGGGTACTCTTACCTGAGGAGGGTAGCGTCGTTCGACGCGGCCTTTGTCCGCACGCTCAACCAGCGACGGTGGATACCGGATTCGTCGGAAAGCCTACGGCGTCCAGGATCCGTTGCTTTCGAGGAGACCGAGTGGGAGCCCGACACTCTCCTCCAATCGAAGATCCGCTTCAAGCCAAGCTTGCTGGAACAGTTGGCGAGGGAGGCGGGGATCGAGCCCGCAGCATTGGAGCTGCTCCGGGAGATGGACGTGACGAGCGAAGCCGAGCTGCGGAAGCGCCTCGGGGTCAACCCATCCGGGAAGGAGCCCGGCGGAACAAGAAACGGTGACGACAGTTCGCAGCCTCAGGACGAAACGCCCACTACCGTGTCTGCGGACGAGCCCGGTGACGATCAGGACACAAGCGATCCCGAGACTAAGGAGCTATCCCCCAAACCGGCAACGCCGCGTGAATTCATCTCGTACGTTGCCGTCACGCTCGAAGACGAGACACAAACCGATCCAGATGGGTTGACGCAGTCCAAGCGCATGGATCTGGAGGGCAAGGCGATCGAGGTCATCCGGAGTCGAGAGCCCAACTGGAAGCTCACCGAAGCGAACAATCCGGGCTTTGACCTTTACGAAGGCGCCACCATCGAAGAGGCGACCCGTTGGTGCGAAGTCAAGGCGATGACCGAAACGCTCGATCATCGTTCGGTGGGGATGTCGAGCACTCAGTTCGAGTATGCGCGGAAGCATGGGGACGCGTACTGGCTGTACGTGGTAGAGCGGGCGGGAACGAATGCCGCGAACTTGGTTCGCATCCAAGATCCGGCTGGCAAGGCGACCACGTTTACCTTTGATCGGGGCTGGCGCTCCGTCGCGGGGTGAACTGGAAAAAAGGCTCGACCAGCTACCGAATGGGGGCCGCGCACGCCGAATCCACAGCTCCTGGAATCTCCTCCGTTGCGACGTCCCGATCCCGTAGGGGCTCGGGCTACGTATGCGCGCATAGATAGGCCACAGGATTCTCGTTTCTCGGCCATTCTCGTACCGAGCTTGCCCGTGACGGTCTACGGGCAAGAGATCCACGCCCGCGAGGTGGTCGCCATCGACGAAGCTGGGGACAGGCTCTGTTGGGTCCGCCTGACTCGGGTCGGCGACGATTGGCTCCTGATTCGCTTCCGATGCCCGCGACGTGTCGCGCGCGGTTGCGAAGCTCCGCCAGATACCGGGGGACGAGCAAACCAGACCGGTCCCCGCCCGAAGCCACCGCAGCTCCGGGCCTGCTCTATCGTCGCCAGCCGGGAACTGTCGGCGTCATTGCGTGAACACTCCCCACCGCATCGGACACGTCGAACGGGAAGCAATCCATCACCAGATCATGATCCCCGGCGCACCTGAACCGGACTGGCTCGCGAAACCCTGCCGTTCTTGGGTAAACGAGAACCACGCGTCGCAAGCCGTACGTCCTCCCATAAGCGAAGAGTTGGTACGCGTCGGCCTGTGTGACGCCATGATTCGGAGCGCGTGGGTCGAGGTGTTTCCACTTGGCATCCAGGATTAAGCGGACCTGACCTCGCTCCATCAGGACGATATCGGGCTTCAGCCAGAAAGCGGGCTTCTCCGCCCCGTCCGTGGCCAGATGCCGCATCGGCCGTTGGGCTCGCACCACGAAGCGCTGCTGATGCCGGCGGACGGCGGCGGTGACGAAGTCCTCGAACACCTCTTCCATCGGAAACAGCAGGGCGCGGCTGACGTACGGGCCGGAGAAGGTGGCGAGACCGTGGCCGAAAAGGAACAACCCGACCCACGGCATCACGGTGTCGTAGTGCCGCATCGAACGGTCCACGCGATGCCGCGCCCAGTCGTCGTCGAGGTTCCGTGGGGTGGGCACATCGGAGAACACGATGCGCAACCGGTGAACCCGCTGTCGGTTCGCGGGATGACGCACGACGGTCGCCAGCCGCTGCAACGCGAGATGGATCAGCCGGTTCGCGGGCCGGTCCGCTGTGAACTCGTCGTAGCCGACGTAGAACCGCGAGCGGTCGACAAGATTCGCTCGTACGTGCCGCGGAAACAGGATCCGCCCCCGGAGCCGGGGCAGGTTCGCCTCTCGCGACCGATACGCCCGGGCGAGACCGCGCCGGGTCAGCAGCACGACGCTCTCTAGAAAGAGATGGACGAATGCCTCGAACATGTCGAACCGGCGGACCGCACGGATGCTAGCGCCGTCGAGCTGGGCCTGCCCGAGGCCACGCCAATCCCGGAGCATGGTTAGAAAGACGCGTCGCGTGTCCTCTTCCCCGCCCGGCGAGAGATCGATCTTCGGCAGGATTTCGATCACGGTCCCCCGTCGCGTTTCGATGATCCCGACGTAGTTCTGCGCATGGAGACGGCCGTTCCTGATCACGAAGACAGGCGGTTGCCGGCCTCCTTCGCCGGTTGGTTGCGCGAGGGCGAATCGCATCAGGTCACGCTTTTCGTCCTCATGCAGTCCGTTGAGCGGCTCGTACTCTCGGACCACCATTGTGCGGGACGCGATGCGCCGCGGGTGTTTCGCCAGCGCGTTTGCCGGCACGGTCAGTCGGCCTGACCCTGATCAGCTTCGGCCGTCCGCCCGGTCTCGTAGATCCTCCGGTACGCGGTCCCGTCGGTCCACCGCTTGTCGTCGGCGGGCGCCAGGTCGTACACGCTCCGATCCGCATCGACCAGATCCAGGCGGACCAGTTCCTGCGGCGGATCCGACTTCCGGACGAGTCCGTTGTCGTTCAGAACCGCGCGGATCTTCTCCCAGTCGTCGTAGAAGTACTCCTGCAGCAGCGGCACGATCCGGTACCGGAAGGTCCGGGCGAGCTCCGGAAGGGTGTCGACGCGCAGGAAGTACGTGTGCCCGATCTGGTGCTCCCGGTCCAGCAGAACAACGATGCGCCGATTCATGGCACTGAGGAGCCTCCCACAATCGATCCCGTGGAGGTCCACGGCGAGACCGGGGTGTGACGGATTCGGCATCATCTCCTCGAACACGAACCGCCGCCGCAGCGCCGTGTCCAGCAGGGCGATGGACCGGTCCGCCGTGTTCATCGTGCCGAGGACGTACAGGTTCGCAGGCACGCCGAAGTCGGTCTTCGTGCCCGGCAGCGTCACGCGCGCCTCGTCGTGCTCGCCGATCCGCTTCGAGTCCTCGATCAGGGTGATCAGCTCGCCGAAGATGCGGGCGATGTTGCCCCGGTTGATCTCGTCGATGATGAGCACATGGCGCGCGTCGGAATTGGCCTCGGCGCGCTCGGCGATGCGGCGGAAGATGCCGCGCGACATTTCGTATCGGACGTCGCCGACGTGCCCCTGCTCGGGCGGGGGCTCGGTGTCGCGGGCAGGCGTTCCCGCCAGGACGGGCCTGATCCCTTCGACGAAGTCCTCGTAGGTGGTGTTCTGGTGGAAGGTGACCATCTCGATCCGCCCGGCGACACGGTGCTTTTCGAATCGGTGTTTGACGTCGGCACGGTCCTCGCGGGCCACCTCGGAGACTTCGCGGCCTTCGACGATTGCGACCGAGCGGGTGACGGAGTGCCAAG
>CAZTOF010000514.1:0-11870 GCA_964615515.1 uncultured Gemmatimonadaceae bacterium | reverse complement strand
GTCCTCTCCAGGACGCTCGCGGCCTGGGGATTCCTCACCCCCGCGGCAGCCCTTCTGCTCACCCTTCTCCCCCTTTCGGCCCGTCCCCGCGCGCTGCGGCGCACCCTCACCGCCTGGAGCTTCCTCGCCCCCGCGACCGTCCTCCTCCTCATCTTCACCTTCGGCCCCCTCCTCTTCTCACTCTGGATCTCGCTGCACGAATGGCACCTCGTCGACGCCGTGCATTCTTTCGTCGGTATTGACAATTATGTTAGCAACGTACTAGATGGTGAATGGTGGTCCGCCATGCGCAACACGGTGGTCTTCACCCTGCACGTCCCGGTCGCAATGGCCGTCGCGCTTGCGCTGGCGCTCCTCACGCGGGGTTCGCGGCGCGCCCTGCGGTGGGCCCGGCTCGCCCTCTTCCTCCCCGGCATCACGAGCGTGGTGGCCATCGCGGTGGCCTGGAAGTGGCTCCTCGACGACGGGTACGGTCTGGTCAACCGCGCGCTCGAGGCGGCCGGGTTCGGCTCCGTGGCGTGGCTGACCTCGCCCGAGACCGCGCTCGCGGCCCTGATGGCGATCAGCGTGTGGATGGTCGTCGGCTACCAGATGGTCGTCTTCCAGGCGGGCCTCGCGGCGATCCCCCGCGACCGGTACGACGCGGCCCGGGTGGACGGCGCGGGGCCGCTGCAGCGCTTCCGCCACATCACCCTGCCGGGTCTGCGGCACACCCTCTTCTTCGTGCTCGTCACCTCGGTGATCGGCTCCTTCCAGGTCTTCGGCCTCGTCTATGTCATGACCGAGGGCGGGCCGCTGGGCGCGACCGACGTGGCGGTATACCACATCTACCGCGAGGCGTGGGAGTTCCTGCGCTTCGGCAACGCCGCCGCGATGAGCTGGCTCCTCTTTGCGGTGGTCTTCGCCGCGACGTGGCTACACTTCCGGTTTCTGGAACGGCGGCAGGCTCATGCGTAGCGCCCTCCGCGCCCTGGTCCTCCTTCTGGCCTGTCTGGCCATGGCGGCGCCCTTCCTCTGGATGGCGGCCACCAGCCTGATGGGCCAGCTGGAGGTGTTCGCTTCCGGCCGGCTGCTCCCCGAAACGCCCCTCTGGTCGAACTACCCCGGGGCGCTGACCGCGCAGCCCTTCGCCCGCTACTTCCTGAATTCGCTCCTTTTCGCAACGGCGGTGGCCGCGGGCCAGGTCGCCACCTCCACCACCGCCGGCTACGCCTTCGCGCGCCTCGACTTCGCCGGACGCGACGGTCTCTTCCTGCTCTTCCTGTCCACGATGATGGTCCCGGCGGTCATCGTGCTCATCCCGCGCTTCCTCATGGTCGACGCGCTGGGCTGGATCGACAGCTACCAGGGGCTGGTCTCCACCGAACTGGTGACGGTGTGGGGCATCTTCCTGATGCGCCAGTACTTCCGCACCGTCCCCCGCGAGCTGGAGGACGCGGCTCGCGTGGACGGCGCGGGGCCGCTGCGGATCTTCCTGAGCGTCGCGCTGCCGCTCGCCAAGCCCGCCGTGGCAACGCTCGCGCTCTTCGCCTTCATCGACGCCTGGAAGAACTTCCTCTGGCCGCTCCTGGTCACCCGCTCCATGGAGATGCGTGTGGTCGAGGTGGGCATCGCGGCATTCCACTCCACGTACGAAATCAACTGGCCGTACCAGATGGCGGCCGGCGTGGTCGCGGTTCTGCCGGTCGCGCTGCTCTTCCTCTTCACCCAGCGGTACTTCGTGCGGGGGATCCGGCTGGAGGGACTTCGCTGACGCGCGCGATCCCCGGTCCCGGCATCCGGCGCTGCCTGGATCCGAACGCACGACGGCGGGCGGGAAGATCTCCCGCCCGCCGCGAGGAACGCGCTACACATCAACCCGCGCTCAGAAGCGCGTCCTGACCGACAACAGGAAGCTCCTGGGCTGCGGCAACGCCATGAAAGGCGAAGCATCCAGGTCGTCGGCGAGGTACTTCCGGCCCGGGTCGGGGCAGTTGCAATCGTCCCACCAGTGGAGATTGTACCCCGACAGAGTCACCGTCGTCCCCTGAAGCCCGAACCGGCCTCCGATCCCGTCGGGCAGGGTGTACGACAGCGAGACCATCTGGAGGCGGACATGGTCCCGACTGTCGATCGGGTCGATGCGGTGGTAGTCGAACACCGAGTCGGCCCTTGCGGTCGGTTCCCCGCCCAGGTCCAGGTGTTGCAGATACTCGTCGTGGGCCAGGGCCCGTACCACGTAGCGGCGCCCGGTGTTCCTCATGACCGCGCCCGCCTCGCCCCGCAACTGGAAGGACAGCCGCACGCGGCCGGCGATCTCGAAGCTGTTGAAGACGGACCCGATGTGATCGGGGCGGGCCCGGCCACGACTGAACGGGTAGTCGGTGATCTCGTGCGTGTTGGTCGCGGGGTCGTAGCCGGCGATACCGTGTGACATGATCTCGCCGATGGACCGTCCCTCGAAAAGGCCGTTGAGGGACTTGCCGTAGTTCCACCCGGCAAACGCCCATGTGCCGTCGTCCCTCTGCACGTACCTGGGCATGGAGTCGTCCATGGCACCGGGGCCGAAGGCCGTGATCCGGTTCCGGTTCCACTCGTACGCAAGGTTGATGTTCCAGCGGAGGAACGGCAGATCGACCGGCGTCGCGGCCAGGGCCACCTCGACACCCCGGTTCAGGATCCCGCAACAGTTCTCCACCCGCCCGGTCGCCCCGCGGCTGGCCGCCACGGGCCAGAGCGCCAGGGCGTTGAGCGTTTCCGCGTCGTAGTAGGTGAGTTCGAAGCCGACTTTGTCGTCCAGCAGGCCGATGTCGAGTCCGGTCTCGAACTCCCGCTTGTTCTCCGGCCCGATCTCGTAGTTCCTCGGACCGGTGTACTGCACGCCGGGCTTGTCGTCCAGCACCACAACAGCCTTGTACGGTGGCTGCGCGACGTGGGGGGGTGGAGGCTTGCCGGCTTTGCCGACGGCGGCACGGAACCTGAGGGTCGAAATCGCAGCCGGCCGGAGGGATCGGGGGAACTTGTAGGCGAACGCGGCCTTCGGGTAGGATGCCCAGCCGCCTTCGTCGCCTCCGAAGGCCTCGGGTCCGAAGGCCGAGTGTCCGTCGAACCGGATTGAGGTCGTGACGGAAAGGCCGGCGGCGATATCGAACCGGTTCTGCACGAAGAAGCCGAGGCTCAACTGTTTCGTGGAGTTCTCATCGCCGTACGTCCGATCCGCGGACCGCAGCCAAGGGTACTCCGCTCCTTGCCCGAGCGCCATCGATATCCCCACGCTGTCGCGATGGAACTGTCCACCCGCGGAGAGGCTGCCGCCCAGAAAGTTCAGACCGAAGAGGTTGTCGTACTCGTACGTCGCCGTATAGGCGCTTGTGAGCTTTCGCGACCGCCGGTACCCGAAGCTCCATTCGCCGTCCGATCCCAGGTCGGTGTAGTGGCGGCCATCGGGCAGATAGCGGCTCTTCTGGTCCGTCACGTGGTCGAGCCCGATGGTGAAGCGATAGGTGAAGTTGGGCAGCACGGCGTGGTCGACCTGGATCCGTCCTGTCCACCGGTCCGTATTCGACGACGTCTCGATCGCCTGGGCATCGGGCACGCTCACGTCCACCCCTCCTCCGTACGGCTCATCCGGGGTGGCTCGCCGCGGATTGCTCAACATCGCGTTCGTGTATACGCCCAGCCAGCTGTTGCCCGACTGCAGCACGCTGATCCTGTTGCGGACGTGCGCGGAGGTCACGCTCAGGGTGAGGTTGTCCGCCACCGTCCAGTCGAGGTTCACGCGGAGGTTGGCACGGTTCTGGTCGTTGGGCTTGACCGAACCCTCCCGGTAGGTCAGTCCCCCGGAGACGAAGTAGGTCATGTCCTCTCCCCCACCCATCACCGTCAGGTCGTGGCTGTTGATGCGCCCGGTCTCGATCAGCGTCTCGTTCGGATCCCACGCGGAGAACCCTCCGGGCCCCGGGAAGTGGGGACGCAGGGTGGTGGGCAGGTTCGGCCGGAGCCGGTTGAACCCCAGTGAGGTGTTCAGGGTGAAGGTGGCGGGCGTGTTGATCCGGCCCCGCTTCGTGAACACTTCGATCACCCCGGCGGAGCCCTCCACCCCGTACAGCGCCGCCGCCGCCGGGCCCTTGAGCACCTCGATGCGGTCGATCTCCTCCGGATTGAGGTCGGAGAGCCGGTCCTCGCCCGCTCCGCCGGAGAACATGCAGCAGGTCATCTGTGCCATCAGAGCCCACTCCGCCTTCTCCGTGTCGACCCGAACGCCGTCGATGTACACCGCCGGACGCTGTCTGGTGAAGCCGAAGGAATCGATGCCGCGGATCACGAGCTCGCGCCCGGCGCCGACTCCTCCGCTGGTACCGACGGAGCGGACGCCGGGAACGCGACCCTCCAGGAGCCGGCCGAAGTCATCGACGGCGCGGAACTCGGCGACCCGGCCGGCATCGAGGGTCGGCAGCGAAGTGCCCATCCTCCCGCGTTCCGCCGAACCCGCCAGGCCGCCCCCGGCACGCTCGTCGAGATTGAGGTTGGAGACTTCGAGCCGGAAGTCGACCGCCGCCGTGCCGGCGGGGCCGACGGTCACCTCCCTCTCCCGGGTGCGGTACCCCGGGACCACGACCCTGAGCGTGTGGGTGCCGGCGGCCACCCCGCCGAGCCGGTAGCGTCCATCGGCGTCGGTCAACCCGCTCGTGGCGGTACCCTCGAGACTGACGCCGGCCGCTTCGAGGGGCCGGCCGGTGGTGGCGTCGGTCACCCTGCCGGTCACGGCACCGGTCTGGGCGGCAGTGCCGGTGGCTCCCGTCGCGCCGATGGCGACGAGGAGGGCGGCGAGCGCGCCGCGGTTGCAGTAGCGTTGGAACATGGCACATCTCCTTTCCAGGGAGGTGAAGAATGAAGTACGCTCCATCGGCCGTCTTCGTCTTCGGCCGATGCAGATAATATAGCCGAATTGCGACCAATTCCGCAAACTTCACACGGACTTTCAGCATCAGACCCCGGACCGGTCCGTTCGCGGGCGTGCCCCGGCAGCCCAATGGAGAAAAGCCGGTCGGAGTTTCGACACTGTTGGTCGCCGGAGCGGCACCCGAGTAGCTTGGTTGTATCATGAAGCCTCGGAAGATCCACGGACTCCTGGTCCTCCTCGTACTTGCCCTCGCGCATCCCCAGAGGTCTCTCGGACAGCACGCCGATCCTGCGACCGAACCCGGAATCGCCTGGCGGGAGCCGCACAAGGGCGAACTGGCGAACGTCCTCAGGGCCTACTACACGGTCATGATCCACTCCGACATGACGTCGAGCTGCAGGGCGGACAGGAGGGAGGTGTGCATGAACGGCGACCACGAGGACCAGCTGTGGAGAAGTTCGACGCCCCGTGAACCGGAGAGGGTCGAGAGATTCGTGCGCAGGATCACCGAAGTCGCCCTCTCCCGGCCCGATGACGCCCTCGGCTTCGCCCAGGCCGTCTATGCCGTGGCGCGGCTTCGCCCTCCCGAAGACGCGCTCGCGTTGGCCGAAGACTGCAACTTCGCCGACTGGTGGTGCGCGTTGATCGCCGGCATGGTGCACCAGCGCGCGGGGCGGCCCGAGAGAGCCGAGAGACACTTCCGCGCGGCGCTGCAGGAAGCCGATTCGGCGCTGGCCTGCCGGCTGACCGCGATCGACGAACTGCTCGGCGGGCCCGACAGCCGGGCCTACCGGGACCTGTCCTGCTCCGACCGGGCCGGTTTCGAGCGGCGTTTCTGGTGGTTCACCGACCCCCTGATCTCCAGGCCCGGCAACGACCGCTGGGCCGAGCACATCGCCCGGCGGTTCGAGCTCGTTCTGCACGAACGGCTTCTCGGGGCCATCGGCGGCAGCCACCCCGCGAGCCACGAGGAGTCGGTCGTCCGCCGGGGGCACGAGGATTCGTGGAGGAAGGAGCCTGAGATGCGAAACCTGGAGGGGCTGCGGCAGATGTCGGGATTCCGGCGCTGGACGAGCGTGAGGGCCGCACGGTACCGGTTCACCCCGGTTTCGCCGATCGGCGACGGTCCGGCGGCCCTGCAGTACGATCTCGCGGCGGACGCAAACGACGAGGGGTACACCCCCGCACCGTACGGCCCGGTCTTCGGACTGCCCGCCCAGTTCGCCCGCTTCCGGGAGGGGAAATGGCTGGTCGTGGCCGCCGCCGCGGAACTGGACGGTTTCCCGCTTCCGTTCGCCAAGACCCTCTTCGTCCTGAGCGCGGGCCCCGACAGCATCCCCGTTCAGCTCGGACAGGCTTCCGGAACCCGGCGTCCGGTCTTCGACGCGCTCCTGGACCCGGCCCCCGCCCTGTTGGGCATCGAATCCGCGGCCCGCAGCGACGCCGTCGGCCGGGCTCGCAGCGGGCTGCTGCCACTTGCCGCGGACGCGTTCGCCCTCTCCGACGTTCTCCTGGTCACGCCCGACAGCCTCGACCTGCCCGCCGGCCGCGACGAGGCGGTGGCATCGATGCTTGGCTCGACCACCATCGCCGACACCGAAATGGTCGTCTACTGGGAGGTCTATGGAGTCGCGAGGGATCGGCCCCTGACGATTTCGCTCTCGATCGACGGCGGCCCCGCGGGGTGGTTCACCCGCGTGCTGCGGGCGCTCAGGGTCAGGCCGGATGAGCAAGGGCCCGTCGTTTCGTGGACGGAATCGGCCACCGGGCCGACACACCACATGGCCCTCTCGCTGGACATCGGCGGCCTGGAGGGCGGGACCTACCAACTCGGGATCACGGTCGCCGACCAGGACGGAGCGGAGGCCACGAGCACCCGCCGTTTCCAGGTCGACCGGAATTGACCGCCCCGATGCGCACCGCCATGCGAGTCCCGCTGCTGGCCGCGCTGCCCCTCCTCCTTCCACATCCCGCGTCCGCACAGGATGTCGATTGGAAGGGGCCCATCCGCTACGGCATCCGCGGCGTGCTCCAGCTCCACTACGAGCGCCGCTCCTCGTCACAGGTTCCCAAGCGCTACTGTTCGGCGGACGATGGCGACCTCTGCTTCGGCGGCGACCACGAGGACATCCGGTGCCTCGACATGCCCTCGTGCCGCTGGCCGCGTGACATCGACGACTTCGCCGACCAGGTCACCGAGGAGGCCGGGAAGCGGCCCGGCGACCCCATGACCGTGGCGCAGGCGGTCTACGCCCTGACGCGCCTGGACCGTCATCTCGCCGCGACCCCTCTCGTCCACGAGTGCGAGACCGCCGGCTGGTGGTGCGAACTGGTCCGCGGGATGGCACTTCACCGCTCCGGCGAAGAGGCCCGTGCGGCGCTCCACTTCCGGTCCGGGCTGCGGGACGCCGACCCCGAACTGGCCTGCAGGCTGACGGCCATCGACGAGCTGCTGACGGGCCCGGACGAGTCGGTCTACAACGATCTTTCCTGTGAGGAGCGAACCGCCTTCGCCGAGCGGTTCTGGTGGCTGGCCGACCCCCTGCTCACCGTTTCGGGCAACCCTCGCTGGTCCGAGCATGTCAATCGCAGATTCGAGCTGCTGCTGCACGAGAAGCTGGCATGGACCGTCTATCGGGAACTGCACCCGGAGTACCACGAGGCCGCCGTCGTCCGCCGCGGATTCGAGGATTCGTGGTCCCTCTCCGGGGGCAATCTTCGGAAGTGGACGAGCGTCGCGGCAGCCCGCTATCGTTTCACCCCCGTCTCAGCGGTCAGCGAGGGGCTGCAGGCGCTCCGGTACGATATCGAGTCCGGCGAAGACGACGAGGGCTACACGCCGACCGACTACGGCCCCTTCTTCGATCTTCCCGCGCAGTTCGCACGGTTCAGGAACGGAGACTCCGCCTTCGTGGCGGCCGCCGCACAGCTGGACGAAACCCCGCTCGACCCGACCGGCGCCACCTTCTTCGCCAGCGACGGGCCGAGCAGCTTCCCCGTGTTCCTCGGCCCCGTGGAGGGCGAGACGCGACCCGCCTTCATCTCCCCCGTCCCGTCCGTACCCGTCGTGGTCGGCATCGAAGCCATTGACGAGCGCGGCGCGGTCGCCCGGGCCCGGCAGGGACTCCTTGCGCTCGGCCAGGACAGAATCGGCCTGTCGGACCCGCTCCTGATCCGGACCTCGGGCGGGGAACTTCCGGGCAACCGCGACGATGCCGTGGCGGCAATGCGCGGCACCACCACGATCGACCGTGGCAACGAGATCGTCGTCTACTGGGAGGTCTACGGCTTCGAGCCGGGGACGCAGACGACGGTCTCGCTGTCCGTGGCGGGAACGCGCACGGGACTGCTGACCCGGATCCTGCGCGCCCTTGGAGCCCGGGCGGGTGCGGCGGCGCCCGTGGTGAGCTGGATGGAGCCCGTATCCGGACCGAGCCACCCGATGGCCGTCGCAATCGATATCCGCGCGCTCGAGGACGGCGTGCACGACCTGACGCTGGCGGTGGTGGGACCCGACGGTTCCCGGGCCACCGCGGAGCGGCGGTTCGAGCTGGACCTGAGATAGGAGAGGCTCGCGAGCCCGCGACCCTTCGTCAGAACCGCGTCCTGACCGACAGGACGAACCTTCGCGGCTGCGGAAGCGCCAGGAACGCAATGTTCGAACGGGACCCCGTGTCGGCGGCGTGGTACTTCGCGCTCGGATCCTGGCAGCTGCAGTCGTCCCACCAGTGCAGGTTGTACCCCGAAAGGGTGACCGTCGTTCGCTGCAATCCGAGCCTGCCGGCGATGCCCGGCGGCACCGTGTACGACAGCGAGACCTCCTGGAGACGGATATGGTCGCGCTTGTCGATCGCCCTGAGCGTGTGGTAGTCGTAGACCGAGTCGGCCCTGTACGTCGGGTTGCCATTCTCGTCCAGGTGCATCAGGTACTCGTCGTAGGCACGCCGGCGCACCCCGAAGCTGCGATCCCAGTTCTTCATGACCGCGCCCATCTCTCCACGCAGCTGGAAGGTCAGCCGCAAGTCCCCGCCGATCTGGAAGGTGCTGAAGACCGAGCCCACATGGGTGGGCCGGGACCTGCCACGACTGAACGCCCTGGGGGTCCAATCGTGCCGGTTGGAATGGGAGTCGTAGCTGGTGACGCCGTAGCCGAAGACCTCGTCAAGCGATTCACCCGCATGGAGACCGGCGTAGCTCCTGGCGTACCGCCACCTGACGAACTCCCACGCCCCGTCGTCTCTCTGACGGTAGATGGCCACGGAGTCGTCCACGGCACCCGATCCCAGATCGGTGACCCGGTTTTCGTTCCATTCGTACGCGACGCTCATGTTCCAGCGGAAGGCGCGCGTGTCGATCACCCGTGCCGCCAAGGCCGCTTCGAGGCCGCGGTTCATGATCTCGACACTGTTCTCGACCCTGCTGCGGATCACGGGGTCGGCCACCTCCCGGATGAACAGAGCGTTGCGCACCCGCGCATCGTAGTAGGTCAGTTCCACCCCGACCCGGTCGTCCAGCAGACCGATATCGAGCCCGGTCTCGAATTCGTGCTTGTTCTCGGGCTCACGCTGGCCGGCGGGGATGGTGACCGAGTCCCGGGACGTGAAGTCGTAGACTCTCCGCTCCCTGTCCGGCGGGGGAGGCTTGCCGGCCACGCCGTACGCCCCCCGGAACCTGAAGCTGGAGATCGGTCCGGGGAGAACCGACCGCGGCACGCTGTAAACGACATCCGCCTTCGGGTACACCTGGGCGCCGACGCTGTCACCGAAGTCCGAGTGCTCGTCCACCCGGACGGCCGCCGTCACGGAGAGGTCGTCGCCGAGGTCCAGGCGGTTCAAGAGGTAGACGCCGCGGCCGCTGCCCTCGTAGGCGGTGTCGTCCGCAAAGGTCTCGGTGGCATTGTCGACGGTGAGCGCACTTCCCTCCGTGAACCCGCGCCCCGTCTCCATCGTCATCGACAGGTCGTCCCAGTACGCCTGGGCGCCCACCGAGAGTGAACCGGAGACGGAACTCGTCCCGAAAAGGCCGTCATAGTCGTACGTTGACACGAAATCGAGGTTTTTCTTCAGTGACTTGCGCCGCCCGTCGTTCTTCTCGCCGCGCCGACCGATGGTGAAGTAGTGGCGGCCCTGGGGCAGCTCGCGGGTTTTTGACTCCGTCACATCGTCGATTCCGATGGTCAGCCGGTTGGTGAAGAACGGAGAGGGTGTGAAGTCCACCTGGACCCGGCCCGTCCAGCGGTCGGTGTCGGAGACGGTGCGGACGGCCCTGGCATTGGCCACGGTCGAACCCCGCGATCTCCCGGGGGCAAGCCCGCCGCCGTACGGCTGCTCCTCGGTGGCCTCCTGCGGATCGCTCAGAAGCGCGTTCGTGTACACGCCGAGCCAGTTGTTTCCGGACTGAAGCGACCAGATCCTGTTCCTGGCAAGGCCCGCGGCCACGCTGACCTGGAGGTGATCCGCGACATTTCGGTTCAGGTTGACCCGCAGGTTGGCGCGGGTCTGGTCGTTGGGCTTGACCGACCCCTCCTCCGACGCGTACCCGCCAGCGGCGAAGTAGGTCGTTTCCTCGCCGCCCCCATGCACCGTCAGGTCGAACTTCCTGATCAGCCCGTCCTCGATGAGGTGTTCGTTCGGATCCAGTGCCGCAAAGCCATCCGGCCCGGTGAAGCGGGGACGCAGCCGGGTAGGCAGGTTCGCACGCAGCCGGTTGAAGCCGACGCCGGTTTGCAGCGTGAAGGTGGGAGGCGTATTGGTCCGGCCGCGCCTGGTGAAGACCCGGATCACGCCCGCCGACCCCTCGGCACCATACAGCGCCGCCGCGGCCGGCCCCCTCAGCACCTCAACCCGGTCGATCTCCTCGGGGTTGAAGTCCGACAGACGGTCCTCGCCCGCCCCGCCGGAGAAGAAGCAGCAGGAAACGTCCTCCATCGCGCCCCACTCCTCCTTGTTCGTGTCGATGCGGACGCCGTCGACAAGCACCAGAGGGCGCTGCCGGGTGTAGCCGAAGGAGTCGGTGCCCCGGATGAGGAGTTCGCGCCCCGCACCGACGCCGCCGCTGGTCCCGGCGGAGCGCAAACCGGGAACCCGTCCCTCGAGGGCATGGCTCAAGTCACGCAGGGGAACGATCTCCGCGAGCCCGTCGACACCGATGGCCGGCAGCGACACGCCGATCATGGGCCGGCCCGGCCCACATATGTACACGATCTCGTCGAGAGGGACGGCTGACATTTCGAGCTGGAAGTCGGCCACCGCGGTGCTCCCCGCCGTGACCGCTATCTCCGCGGTCCGGGTGCCGAACCCGAGCATGGCGACGTGAACGGTGTACGTTCCCGGCGGTACCCCTTCGAGCTTGTAGCGCCCCTGGGCATCCGTCATCGACTGCATCCCGGTACCCGCGAGACTGACGTGGGCATCGTTGAGCGGGTTCCCGCCGGCCGCCGTGACCACACCGGTCACGGTGCCCGTCTGTGCGGCGAGGTGAGTGGTTCCCGTCAGCCCGGATGCAAGCAGGAGGGCGGCGATCGCGCCGCGGATGCAGTAGCGGTTGGACATGGCACATCTCCTTGTCGTGGGGCACAAGCGTCCTCGCTATCGGCCACCCCGCGGAATCGGCCGGGCCGGCCGAGGCTACCAATGTGTCCTCATTCCCGCGAGGACTGCAAATCTGGACTGCAAATCCGCACTGCGAATCCGGCGCGGGACGCGCAGGGCCCACCTTGTTGGCAGCCATCGTGTGGACGCGCCGGGGCGGCCGCAGTAGCTTCGCCACATGGCTGACATGCGCCTCCTTGTTCCCTTGGCGCTTCTGGGGATTGGACTTCCAGGCGCTCCCCCACCCCCGGCGGCCGTGGGCGTGTTGCGCGGGGAGTACCATGAAGGAGAGAGCTTTTTCGTCCTCGAGTTGGACGGTGCCTGGAGCCGCATTCCGGCCCGGTTGCACGGGGGTGGCTGCTGATGGGGAGTTCCGGCCCGCGGGGTGGCCGCTCGCG
>CAZTOF010000513.1:0-5697 GCA_964615515.1 uncultured Gemmatimonadaceae bacterium | reverse complement strand
TGAGGGGGGCGGGGAGGGTCCTACCGCTCGGCCGAGAATCCGATGATCGGCGGGCTCCGCTTGAAGACACTCGCAGAAGGGGTCACCCGGCAGCAAGGGGTCGAGAGTAGCCGGCACCCAGCGAATATCTGCTATGCGCGGCTGGCCCGATACGCCTGCGCGGGGTGATTCGGGCTGTCCGGATAGCGGTGTGCCAGTTGTCCAGCCTCCACCATGGGAGTTAGGTGTCGGCGGGTTAGGTTCGGCTGCGAAAACCGCAGGAAACGTGCGATTTCTCCCGATGTCGTCCACGTCCTGGCTGCGCAGATCGCCTCGATGGTCGCGCGCAGTCGTTCCTTACGTGGCCGATATCCCAAGCGGTCGATCATGCCCCGCACATCTTCGGGCAGCTCCCGTCGATCCGAGCCGAGCTCCCCTCGATCCGCACCCGAACTCCGCCCGATTTGCTCGCCCAGGGCGGTGGACACGGTGTAGTAGCTCGCAGCGCCGTGCGAATGCAGGGTCAGGAGTTCGCGATCGCGCAGGCCGCGCAACAACTGACTGGCACCCAACGTGTCAAGTCCCGTCGCAGCTCGTAGCCGGGCATTGTCGATCTGCCCGTGCCTGTGGGCCATCAGGAGCGCCCGGAACTCGTGTTGACTTAGCTCGGTGTCTCCGAGACCTGCCACAAAGCGCCGATCGGAGTCGGTCAGAGTAGAAGTATTTCGCAGCGTGACGGTCACCTGTGACTCCGTGACCTTCACATCCGGCCGGGGCAGGAACGCGTCCTCCATCTCGGCGAACATCCGCGGAATGCCTTCTCCCTGGTCCTTGGCATAACCGAGATCGACCAGGACACGCACGATGCGCGGGTTGCGGCTTCGGTGGACCCGCTCCAGCCGAAGCACTTCCTCCAGGGTCACTCCCTCCGGGAAGGCACCAGCGCTGACCACCTCCATGCGATCCTCGAACATCCATATCCTGGTGCCCGCGCCCTGGACGGCGTAGTCGCGGTGGGCAACAGCGTTGTGAACCGCCTCGCGCCACGCGAAATCCGGGTACTCCGGCACCTCCTGAAAACGCACTCCCAGAAGACGGGACGGTCGCCGCAACAAGCTGGCGACGACCGCCCGGGTTTCGTCCAGCACCCTCGGCAGATTGCCCTCGATGCGGGGCCGCTCCTCGACATTGTGCTCCACGCCGAAACGCCGCTCAGTACCGATTACCCGGAAGACACGGATCCCTGCGTTGGGATGATCCGGCTCGTGGCGGGCGAACAGGAGCTCGGCAGCCCGGCGAAGCACGATTCGGTGACCCTTGCGGTCGGCGAGCTTGCGCCTGAGCAGGTAGTCCTCGTCGGTACACGCCGAAAGTCCGGCACCGGCGCGAGCCTGGGCGAGCAATTCAGGATCGAGGTCTGCCAGCGTGCACGGAGAGCGGCGGCATTCCCAACTTTCATGCATGCCCTGCCGCTTGGACGCCGCGATGAGGGATTCTCTGGCTCTGACGGTCTGGTCCCCCACCCGTAGCGGAAACCCGTTGCCGGTCATCTGAACCGGAACGTCGGCTGCTGGAACATCGAAGACGATCAACTCCTTGCCGTGGTGCTCGACCACGAACCCAGCGGGCTGTGGGGGATCCGTAGTTGTCCAGCCGTCGGGCTCCTTTCTTGGGCGCGGAAGCTACGAAGGCCGGTTCGCGGTGACAACGGGATCGGACGTCTCGCCGCCCCCACATCGAGGCCGAGGGCCTCCCAGGTGCGCCAACCCGTGTACTCGCGTCAGCGAAGCGAGGCGCCTCGGTGGTTTTCGGATTCAGGTGGCGAACATGCCCATGACAGACCCACCCCATCCCGGTCTATCCGTACGATACGACTGCCTTGAACCATTGGGACTGACCGTCACGAAGGCCGCCAGGGGGCTCGGAGTCAGCCGCAAACAGCTGTCGGACATCGTCAATGGCCGGTCCGGGATCTCCCCGGTCATGGCAATCCGTCTGGACAAGGCGTTCGGCGGTGGAGCCGACACATGGTATCGCCTGCAAGCGGCCTACGACCTGGCCCAGGCGATGACGCAGGCGGACGGGATTCAAGTCGAGCGGCTGACGGCGGCGCGGTAGACCGCGGGACTCCTGCTGTCGGGTCCACCGACCGGCCCTTCTCGGAATCGTACGGGGGGGACGGCCCGTCGTCGTCGCTGACCACCACACCACCGTGGTTGCCACCCCTCTTCCGCCGCTACCGCGACGCGCTGGTCGCCGCCAACCGGCTCGACCGTCCGGCACGCGGTGGTCGGCAACCAAACCGAGGAAGCCGAGTACGTGGGACGCGACATTCGCGAGCGCGGCCTGGCACCCGCCGACTGCGCTGTGCTCGGGCGTACCAACCGATTGGTCCGACTGGCCGCCGATGTGCTCCGGCTCGCGGGTCATGAAGCATTCGTGCCCCAAGGGAAGGGCGAATTCGACTCGCCCGTGCCCGGTGTACTGGTGGAGGCGTTGAGGCTGGCCAATTCCCGGCATGACCGGGTCTGCTGCGAAGAATGTGCCGACAGTGGGAACGCCTCACGGGCGTGGCGATCGACCCGCACGCGGTCGGGGCCGCGGCCGCTCTGGCCGGTGGCGATTTCCTGCGGGCGTGGGCCGACGCGGCGGCCGACAAGGGGCCCGGAGAGGGCCGGACGGCGCTGAAGCAAATCCGGACCGGACTCGTGGACGGACTGGCGTTTCTGGGGGAGATGGGTGAGGGGGGGTGGGGGGCAAGGTCGGCAATGGCAACCAGGCCCATCCAGCCATGTCAACGCCCCGTCCATTCGCCGAGGATGATGTACCGCCCCACCGGGGCCACCCCATCACTGCCAGGGCCGCTCTCATTCGATGGACGACGCCGCATTCAAGAAGCTCTTCTCCGACCTGCGGATGATGGAACTCCTCATCCGCCGACATGTCCCCGAGTGGGCTGACAGGATCGACTACCGGGCGCTCGAACCGCTGCCCACGGAACTGATCGACGAGCACCTGCGACGGCACTACCCCGACATGATCTGGCGGGTCCGCACGACTGACGGGTCCACGGACCCGGTGCTCCTGCTGGAATTCCAGGGCCGGCCAGAGCGGCATATGGCCCTTCGCACGACCATCTACAGCTGTCTCGCGGCCCAGAGCTTGCTCCAGCGCGACAAGGAACTCGGGCGCGGCGACCGGGAACTGGCCGTGGTGGCCCTGGTCCTTCACCACGGAGACAGGCGCTGGAACGCCACAACCCGCCTGAGCGACCTCTTTCGGGATTCGGCGCCGGACACCTACCGGGCGGTGGGGCGGCTGCCGGGCGACTCTCACCCTACGGACCCCGAAGACCTGCCGCAGCTGGTGCCTGGGCTTTCCGGCGTGACGACCGCCGTGCAGATGCGGGCGGCGCTCAAGGTCCTGCTGCCGCTGGTCGAAGCCTTCGGGCACGAGGATTTCGACCGGTTCATGGCCCGGTCGGTGAAGGCGATGTTACTTTCGAAGGGGTTTTCCAGCCAACAATTGGAGGAGGCGATGACGATGGGCACCGTGGTGACCGAATTCCAGCGCAGTTGGGACGAGGTCCGGCAGGAGGGGCAGGTGGCGGTGCTGGTGCAGTTGATCGGGCGGAAGTTTGGTGAGCGGACCGCGGACGAGGTACGGCGGTCGATCCTGGGAAGTCCTGGCCGTGACCGAATCGCCCTGGTCGCGACCGCGATCCTCGACTGCGACACGCGCGAGGAGTTCCTGGCGCGCGTGCGGGAGCGCGGGATGTAAGGTCGGCATTCCATTTTGTAAGGTTGACTTGACGTTTCTCGGACCGCTGCGGCTGCTGCTGGCGCTCGCTCGTCTCGGGCTGGGGCCGCTCGCGAGGGGTGGCTGGACGTAATCACCCTCGCAGACCTCAACGCGAACCAGAAGCGGGCCGTGGACTGGAACGACGGGCCGCTCCTCGTGCTCGCCGGCCCCGGTTCCGGCAAGACGGTGGTCCTCACCCTGCGGGTCGTCCGGCTGCTGGAAGAGAACGAGGGCGCCTCGGCCCTCGCGTTGACGTTCACGAACAAGGCCGCCGCCGAGATGCGGGACCGGGTGGACCGGCGCCTGGGGGTACACACCGACCGGGCCCGGCTGTGCACCTTTTACGCGTTCGCCATCGACATCCTCGGTCAGCACGGCAGTCACCTGGGAATCCGGCCGGACTTTCAGCCGATGGCGCAGGACGAAGACCGGGTCGCCATCCTGGAAGAGGTCATCACCGGCCTGCCCGACGGGGACGCGGAACTGCCAGCGGACCGCGCCAACCTGCTGCACCTGATCGACCGGCTCTTCTCGGAATCCTACGGGGGCGATGGCCCTTCGTCGTCGCTGACCACCACTCCGCCGTGGCTGCCACCCCTCTTCCGCCGCTACTGCGACGCACTGGTCGCCGCCAACCGGCTCGACTTCGGCAGCCTGCTCCACTTCGCGAACCGTCTCCTCCGGGAGAAGCCGGCGGTCGCGCGGGTCGTGCGGCTGGGGTGGACGCACATCTGCGTGGACGAGTTCCAGGACACGAACCGGGCCCAGTACGACCTGCTCCGGCTGATCGCACCCGGTCGACGCCACAACCTCTTCGTCGTGGCGGACGACGACCCGATCATCTACCAGTGGAACGGGGCGAGCCCCAGGCGGTTCGACGACCTGCGCCGCGACTACGAGCTGGAGACCGTTCAACTGCCCGAGAGCTACCGCTGTCCCCCCGAGATCGTGGATCATGCGAACAGGCTGATCGGTCACAACACGCGGCTGGTCACGTCGCGGAAGACCGTTTCCGTGCGCGAGGCGGTGGCCCCGTGCGCGGAAACCGTCCGGCAGGCGGTTGTCGGCAACCAAACCGGTTCTGGTGGAGGCGCTGAGGCTGGCCAATTCCCGGCATGACCGGGTCGTGCTGCGAAGAATGTGCCGACAGTGGGAACGCCTCACGGGCGTGGCGATCGAACCGCACGCGGTTGGGGCCGCGGCCCCCCTGGCCGGTGGCGATTTCCTGCGGGCGTGGGCCGGCGCCGAACGCGATCCCGTGCATTACGGTGCACCGCTCGAAGGGACTGCAGTTCAGGCATGTCTACCTGATCGGGATGGCCCAGGAGGTGTTCCCATCCTACCGGGCGCTCAAGGGCGGGCAGCGGAGCAAGGAAGTCCAGGAGGAGCGCCGGAGCTGCTTCGTGGCAATCACGCGGGCACGCGAGACGCTGACGCTGACGCGCGCGCGGCAGTACTACGGGTATGTGAAGGGGCCGTCGCAGTTTCTGGGGGAGATGGGGGTGTGAGGCTCGCGGCGGGGCCATTCTCCCACGGACTCGACGTACGACGGGCGCTGCGCCGTGGGCGAGCAGCGCACCGTGGTCAGCCGCGGACCGGTATTCGCTAGATTGGGGGAGCACACGGACCCCGTCGTCGGTCACCGGCCCTGCGAGCCCACCATGCATCATTTCATCGACTTCAAGAGCTTTCGAAGCGAGGGGATCGAACTCCTGCGCCCGCTCACGATCCTGGTCGGTCCCAACGGCTCGGGTAAGAGCAACGCGCTCGAGGGGATCGAGATGCTGGCGGCGGTCGCCGCAGGGCATCGACTCCGGGAAATCACGGATCTCGACCGCGAAGGGGCTCTAAACGTTCGGGGGCTCTTCACCTGTCGTGGTGGGTGGGGAGCATCCGAAGCTGAATCATAGGGTGGGC